>NZ_FOCY01000066.1:0-1531 GCF_900110235.1 Megamonas sp. Calf98-2
CTACCACCTTCGACACGCACATCCATTCGCGTGCTCAAGCTACCTTCTGTGTCACTCCATTGCTCAAACGATTTGAAGCGGTACAGGAATATTAACCTGTTGTCCATCGCCTATGCTTTTTGCCTCGGCTTAGGTCCCGACTTACCCTGAGTCGACGAGCGTTGCTCAGGAAACCTTAGGCTTTCGGTGGAACAGATTCTCACTGTTCTTTTCGCTACTCATACCGGCATTCTCTCTTGTATATCCTCCAGCGCTCCTTCCGGTACACCTTCAGTCGGATATACAACGCTCCCCTACCCAGAATTATAAATCCTGCCGCGACTTCGGTTCTGTACTTGAGCCCCGGACATCTTCGGCGCAAGGCCTCTCGACCAGTGAGCTATTACGCACTCTTTTAATGGTGGCTGCTTCTAAGCCAACATCCTGGTTGTTTATGAAGTCTTACATCCTTTTCCACTTAGTACAGCATTGGGGACCTTAGTCGGCGGTCTGGGCTGTTTCCCTCTTGACTACGGGTCTTATCACTCGCAGTCTGACTCCCAGGGTCTTAATTATAGCCATTCGAAGTTTGACTAGGGTCGGTAGGCTTTACGCCCCCTTGCCAGATCAGTGCTCTACCGTCTATAATCTTCCCTGAGGCTAGCCCTAAAGCTATTTCGGGGAGTACCAGCTATCTCCGCGTTCGATTGGCATTTCACCCCTATCCACGGTTCATCCCAAAGTTTTTCAACACTCACGGGTTCGGTCCTCCACGCATTTTTACCTGCGCTTCAACCTGACCATGGATAGATCACTGCGGTTTCGGGTCTACACCATGTTACTAGTCGCCCTATTAAGACTCGCTTTCGCTTCGGCTCCGTGTCTCCCACTTAACCTCGCAACATAATGTAACTCGCCGGTTCATTCTTCAATAGGCACGCCGTCGCACTCTTAAGGTGCTTCGACTGCTTGTAGACATACGGTTTCAGGTTCTATTTCACTCCCCTCCCGGGGTTCTTTTCACCTTTCCCTCACGGTACTATGCGCTATCGGTCGCCAAGTAGTATTTTGCCTTGGAGGGTGGTCCCCCCTGCTTCCTGCAAGGTTTCACGTGTCTCGCAGTACTCTGGATACCAGCCCGATTGACTTCTTTTCGCCTACAGGTGTTTTACCTTCTGTGCATGGCCTTTCCAAACCATTCGACTAAGAAGTTTCCTCTTTTTGCCGGTCCTCAACCCCAGACAACCGAAGTTATCTGGTTTGGGCTCTTCCCCTTTCGCTCGCCGCTACTTAGGGAATCTCAATTGATTACTTTTCCTCTGGGTACTTAGATGTTTCAGTTCCCCAGGTCTGCCTCTTTCGTACCATCACATGACTGATGGTGGGTTGCCCCATTCGGATATGCATGGATCACAGGATGCTTGCTCCTACCCATGCCTTTTCGCAGCTTACCGCGTCCTTCATCGGCTCTTGGCGCCAAGGCATCCGCCGTATGCCCTTGTTCACTTAACTTACTTAAGGTCATTTGCGTTTGTCTTCGCTAATGTAATTT
>NZ_FOCY01000060.1:0-2772 GCF_900110235.1 Megamonas sp. Calf98-2
AAATATGTAGCGAAAAATGTTCCAGGTGCAAAAGACCAAAAATTATTTGAAGCTGGCGTAGCTTACTTTAAATAAAAAATAATAGATATAAAAATGCTCATGTACGGTAAGGAAGCAAGCAACCGAAAACAAGAGATAGACCGCCAGCACTACACTATTCCGAACCAAAGACCAAAAGATAAGCATTGTGGGAAAATCTAAACTTTTGGATTTTCCTACAATGCCAACTACGGCGGAATCCCTCCCACTCCTTATATCTTTCTGTATACATTGAATTTGTATTTAGTAAAATGCAGACAACACCACGGATCGGCTTTTGGTTGGACAATTCCAACCAAACACCACAGCAGACAGCAGAAAACATTCTGAACGCTAGGAAGCCGGTATGATTGTTACATATAAGGGGAAGAAAAATTTCTTTTAGGTACTTGCTTTCCTAAAACTGATGTGATACAATGATTTAATCCAGAAAAGGAGTAAAAAATATGCGGCAAGGTATTCTTAAATAAAACTATAATCAAATAGTGGGAACAAAGGATTATGATAGCTCCTTTTGTAGGGGCTTAGTTTTTTGTACCCAATTTAAGAATACTTTTGCCTTATCAATTTTGACATATCCCCAAAAACAGCAATCACAAACAGGTGTATGCTGTATATGTGTATGTCCGCAACTTATAATCCCCAGTGGTAAAAGTATTTTACTGCTGGGGATTTTTATGCCCTTTGGGGCTGTAAAGGGAGGACAATCACATGAAAATAATCAATATTGGAATTCTTGCCCATGTAGACGCTGGAAAGACGACCTTGACGGAGAGCCTGCTATATGCCAGCGGAGCCATTTCAGAACCGGGGAGCGTCGAAAAAGGGACAACGAGGACGGACACCATGTTTTTGGAGCGGCAGCGTGGGATTACCATTCAAGCGGCAGTCACTTCCTTCCAGTGGCACAGATGTAAAGTTAACATTGTGGATACGCCCGGCCACATGGATTTTTTGGCGGAGGTGTACCGCTCTTTGGCTGTTTTAGATGGGGCCATCTTGGTGATCTCCGCTAAAGATGGCGTGCAGGCCCAGACCCGTATTCTGTTCCATGCCCTGCGGAAAATGAACATTCCCACCGTTATCTTTATCAACAAGATCGACCAGGCTGGCGTTGATTTGCAGAGCGTGGTTCAGTCTGTTCGGGATAAGCTCTCCGCCGATATTATCATCAAGCAGACGGTGTCGCTGTCCCCGGAAATAGTCCTGGAGGAAAATACCGACATAGAAGCATGGGATGCGGTCATCGAAAATAACGATGAATTATTGGAAAAGTATATCGCAGGAGAACCAATCAGCCGGGAAAAACTTGCGCGGGAGGAACAGCAGCGGGTTCAAGACGCCTCCCTGTTCCCAGTCTATCATGGCAGCGCCAAAAATGGCCTTGGCATTCAACCGTTGATGGATGCGGTGACAGGGCTGTTCCAACCGATTGGGGAACAGGGGGGCGCCGCCCTATGCGGCAGCGTTTTCAAGGTTGAGTACACCGATTGCGGCCAGCGGCGTGTCTATCTACGGTTATACAGCGGAACGCTGCGCCTGCGGGATACGGTGGCCCTGGCCGGGAGAGAAAAGCTGAAAATCACAGAGATGCGTATTCCATCCAAAGGGGAAATTGTTCGGACAGACACCGCTTATCAGGGTGAAATTGTTATCCTTCCCAGCGACAGCGTGAGGTTAAACGATGTATTAGGGGACCAAACCCGGCTCCCTCGTAAAAGGTGGCGCGAGGACCCCCTCCCCATGCTGCGGACGACGATTGCGCCGAAAACGGCAGCGCAAAGAGAACGGCTGCTGGACGCTCTTACGCAACTTGCGGATACTGACCCGCTTTTGCGTTGCGAAGTGGATTCCATCACCCATGAGATCATTCTTTCTTTTTTGGGCCGGGTGCAGTTGGAGGTTGTTTCCGCTTTGCTGTCGGAAAAATACAAGCTTGAAACAGTGGTAAAGGAACCCTCCGTCATTTATATGGAGCGGCCGCTCAAAGCAGCCAGCCACACCATCCATATCGAGGTGCCGCCCAACCCGTTTTGGGCATCCATAGGACTGTCTGTTACACCACTCTCGCTTGGCTCCGGTGTACAATACGAGAGCCGGGTTTCGCTGGGATACTTGAACCAGAGTTTTCAAAACGCTGTCAGGGATGGTATCCGTTACGGGCTGGAGCAGGGCTTGTTCGGCTGGAACGTAACGGACTGTAAGATTTGCTTTGAATACGGGCTTTATTACAGTCCGGTCAGCACGCCGGCGGACTTCCGCTCATTGGCCCCGATTGTATTGGAACAGGCATTGAAGGAATCGGGGACGCAGCTGCTGGAACCTTATCTCTCCTTCATCCTCTATGCGCCCCAGGAATACCTTTCCAGGGCTTATCATGATGCACCGAAATACTGTGCCACCATCGAAACGGCCCAGGTAAAAAAGGATGAAGTTGTCTTTACTGGCGAGATTCCCGCCCGCTGTATACAGGCATACCGTACTGATCTGGCCTTTTACACCAACGGGCGGAGCGTATGCCTTACAGAGCTGAAAGGATATCAGGCCGCTGTCGGTCAGCCGGTCATCCAGCCCCGCCGTCCAAACAGCCGCCTGGACAAGGTGCGCCATATGTTTCAGAAGGGTTCGCTTAACTCTCCAAGAATATTTTGAAAGCCTTGGCAAAGATAGCGAAAAATGGGGTAAACCATTTGCTGCACTTTTAGGTGCATTATGGGCACAGCATAAATTCGG
>NZ_FOCY01000058.1:0-4779 GCF_900110235.1 Megamonas sp. Calf98-2
TATATGGGGGTGTAGCTCAGTTGGGAGAGCACCTGCCTTGCAAGCAGGGGGTCAGGAGTTCGAATCTCCTCATCTCCACCATATTAAATAATAAGCCTTCGGGCATTAGATAAAGACAGGATAACCTGTCTTTTTTGTTTGTGTAAAAATAAATATATTTTCATATATGGATAATAGAATAAGGAGGAAGACATCAGTGAATAGCATTATGGTAACAATCGCTTCTGTTTGTTTAGTAGCTCTTACAGTTATTAATTTCTAAGAGGGAATAATTTGTAATTATTGTTTTTAATTAGAGAAAGGATTTTAAAATGAAAAGCAATGGCAAAAATATAGTTATATTAGTGATGTATTGTTTATTAACTGTTGTATTTGCTGGTTGTGGAAATACTTCTCAAGATAATAGTTCTCAAAAAACAGAAAAGCAACAAGAAGTTTATATTGTAGCAGCTGCTAGTATGACAGATGCTATAAAAGAAATTGGTGCAAATTATGAAAAAGAATATCCAAATGTGAAATTAACATATAACTTTGGAAGTTCTGGTGCCTTACAAACACAGATAGAACAAGGGGCTCCTGCTGATGTATTTATTTCAGCAGCACAAAAACAGATGAATGCCCTAGATAAGAAAGGATTAATTGATAAGTCCACGCGTAAAGATTTATTGGAGAATAAAGTGGTTTTAATTGTGCCAAAAGACAGTGAATTATCTTTAAATGATTTTGCTGATGTGGCTACAGATAAAGTCAATAAAATAGCTTTAGGTGAACCAAAAGCTGTACCAGTTGGACAATATTCAGAAGAAATCTTCTCTAATTTAAAGATACTAGACGCTATGAAACAGAAGGCAGTATATGCTTCTGATGTACGTCAAGTTCTCGGTTGGGTAGAAACAGGCGAAGTAGATTGCGGTATAGTTTATGCTACAGATGCAGCTATTTCTGATAAAGTTAAAGTATTGATGGAAGCACCAGAAAATACGCATAAACCTGTAGTTTATCCAATAGCGATGGTAAATTCCTCTAAAAATCCAGATGTAGCAAAAGATTTTATTGCATATTTATCTCAAGATGCACAAAAAAATATTTTGGCAAAATATGGATTTAACGTAAAATAATAAAATATATAGCGACAAATTAAAGCAGATTAATGCTTTAGCTTGTCGCTATTTTCATTTGAGGTGAAAATATGGATTTTTCTCCATTATATATTTCCTTAAAAACAGCGGGACTTGCTACAGTGATTACTTTTATTTTAGGTATATATGCAGCTAGATTTATTTGCAAATTAAAGAAATATCAAGGATTTATAGATGGTATCATCACTTTACCTTTAGTTTTGCCTCCTACTGTAGTGGGTTTTTTCTTATTGTTATTTTTAGGAAAAAATAGTTTTATTGGACAATTTTTAGCTTTGTTTGATATTAATATAATTTTTTCCTGGCCAGCTACTGTAATTACAGCAGTTGTAGTTTCTTTTCCACTGATGTATAGAACGACGCGTGGAGCTTTTGAGCAGATAGATAAAGATTTGATTTTTGCAGCGAGAACTTTAGGTATGAGTGAAGAAAAAATTTTTTGGAAGATTATATTACCTTTGGCAAAATCCGGTATATTAGCAGGTGCAATTTTATCTTTTGCTAGGGCTTTAGGTGAATTTGGAGCGACAATTATGCTAGCGGGTAATATTCCAGGAAAAACGCAGACAATGTCTACAGCTATTTATTCAGCAGTGCAAGCAAATGACCAAGAAACGGCTTTTGTTTGGGCAGGGATAATAATTGTTGTATCATTAATGGTAATGGTATTGATGAATTATTGGTTAAAACAGCAACAAAAAGTCAATAGTTGAGGTGAAGTAAATGGCTTTAGAAGTAGCAATAAAAAAATATTATCCTGATTTTAGTTTAGATGTGAATTTTTACACTGAAAAAGGAATTTTAGGTGTATTAGGTGCATCTGGTTGTGGTAAGAGCATGACGTTGAAATGTATTGCAGGAATAGAAACACCAGATGAAGGAAAGATAATTCTCAATGCTAGAGTTTTGTTTGATAGTGAAAAAAAGATTAATTTATCACCACAAAAGCGAAATATAGGCTATTTATTTCAAAATTATGCGTTATTTCCTCATATGAATGTTGAAGAAAATATTGCTGTAGGTATAAAAATTAAAGAAGAGCAAAAAGAAATTATAACTAAGTATTTAAAAATTTTTCATTTAGAAAAATTAAAAAAGGCTTATCCTAAAAATTTATCAGGAGGACAACAACAAAGAGTAGCATTAGCTAGAATTTTTGCTTCACAGCCTGATATATTAATGTTAGATGAACCATTTTCGGCTTTAGATGATTTTTTGAAATGGCAAGTTGAATTAGAATTAGCAAAAGTTTTAAAGCTTTATGGTAAAAATGTATTATTCGTTTCTCATAATAGAGATGAAATTTATCGTTTTTGTGATGAAATTATGGTATTATCACAAGGAAAAACTGTGTCTTTTAGCACTAAAAAAGATTTATTTGAAAAACCAAATTCAATAGCTGCTTCTAAATTGAGTGGTTGTAAAAATCATTCACGCATAGAGAAAATAGACAAGTATTTATGTAGAGCTATTGATTGGAATATAGATTTAACAGTTACTAGTGAAATAAGTGATAAAGATAGATACATAGGCATTAGAGCCCATGAATTAATGATAGTTGATGATAAAGAAAGAAAAAAAGATATAAATGTAGAAGAATTCATCATTGATGAATTAGTAGAAAATATTTTTAGCATAGTTATAATGTTGAGAAAAGAAAATGCTAAACAAGCCATTCGTTTAGAAGTCAGCAAAGAGTATTGGCAAAATAATAAAAGAATTGGCGATACTATATATGTAAAATTACCTCAAGATAAGATTTTTCTTTTAGATAAGTAATAAAAAACTCATTTCAATGAAATTGACTATAAAAATAAGATTTGTTTTCATAGTTAATTTAAATATTGAAATGAGTTTTTTATTTTATTTGCTAATCGTAAATTTAAAAACAGTATATTTATCAGACTGTTTTTCTGTTGTTAATTTTATTTGATGTAAACTAGCTAGATGTTGGGCAATTTTTAGTTCAATGCTATTTAAGATAGTATCATCTTCTGCGGTCTGATAAAATTGAGGGAACATTTCTGGTAGGTGTTCGACAGATATTTCATCATTATTGTTTTGCATATAGATATAATAATTGTTATCATCTTCTAAAATCTTTATGATTAAATCACTTTTTTGAGGATAGATTTGAAGTGCTTTATCTAAAGTTTCACAAAACATTTGTTTAAGACGATTTTTATCTCCTGTAAATAAAATGATTTCTTTAGCTAGACTTATTTTTAAATCTATCTTTATATTTTGTTCCTTAGCTACTTTTTCACGAGCTTTTATACTATCTTGAAGAATTTCTATTAAATTGAGCAAATCTTTTTGAAGTGTAAAATCTTTATTATCTAATTGAGATAAATCTAAAAGATTATTAGCAATCATATCTAGTTTATCAATATTTTTTTGCATTTGTTTTAAATATGGCTCAGGTATATTGGATTTTTTTTGAGCTAATTCTTGTATATCATGTTTTAATTCTTTTAAAGGTGTATGGAGTTTATAAGCTGTTTTTATGATTAAATTATTATCAGATTGAGCTTTAGCTTTAGATGTAGTTTCGAGATTTTGTAAATATAAAGAAAGACGATTTAAGTTTTGAGCTAGTTGAGCTATCTCATCATTAGCTTTTGTTTTTATATGGGAAGTATAATTATGGTGCAAAATCTTTTCAATAAATTGATTTAATACTTCTAAAGGTAAAACGTATTTTTTTAGGAGAACTTTTAAGAGAAGTATTAAAATTACAAATAGAACTATAGAACAAAATAGCATTAAAGCAATTCCATCATACCAACTGAATTTTAATGTAGGCATTTTGCTATGAAAAAGCAATGCTCCTTTGACATTACCTTCACTATCATATATAGGAACACCAATTGTAGTATAATGTGGCTGTGTATATATATTAAAGGTTTGAGTGCGAATATTTTGACCGTTTAAAATGGATTGAAGGTCATTGGCTGCTTGAGCTGGAAGTTGGTCATAAGTTAATGCTGGATTAAAGCGAGAGCCTACAATTTGCAGTGTGTTTTTATCTACAAGCCATATTTCACCTTGTTCTAATATATTTACTAATTGCAGTACATTAGCATTGTATATATTAGTTAAAGGATTGTTACCTGTAGACTTACTCAAAATATCAGCTAAAGATAAAGCTGTGCTTTCTAAACGACTACTTTCTATGTTTTGAGAATGTTGAAAGAATAGATAGCCAAATACTGCACTAAACGAAACAACGAATAAAATGAGTATTGTGGACATGATTAATAAAATTTTATTGATAAGTTTTGACATAATATAACCTCTATAAATAATCATAAAGTGAATTTAAATAGATTTTAGCATAAAAAAGAGAAAGAAAAAACACTTTTCGATGATTAAAAACACTTGAAATATAAAGCTTTTTATAGTTTTTATAAAAATATAAAAAAAAAATCAAAAAAAGTGTTGACAAGAGGCTCATTATTTAATATACTATAGAAGCTGGCTCGTGAGCCAACAAGAAAAAAGCCAAACGGCTTGAACATAAGAATATGGGCCTATAGCTCAGCTGGTTAGAGCGCACGCCTGATAAGCGTGAGGTCACTAGTTCAAGTCTAGTTAGGCCCACCATTATTGATCTTTGAAAACTGCACAGAAGAAGAAA
>NZ_FOCY01000057.1:0-5170 GCF_900110235.1 Megamonas sp. Calf98-2
CTAGGTACTTTTTTTGCGTGTCGCTAGGTACTTTTTTTGCGTGTCGCTAAACCCTTATAAAATAAGGGTTTATCCATCAACTAGGTACTTTTTTTGCACCCTAGAGAATATAAGAGAATATATATAGAGATAATATATAGAGAGAACTTTTCTTTTTTAATTTATATAAAAAAAGAACCTAGCCTTCATCAACTAGGTTCTTATATACTCATCTATTATTTTTTACTTTTATTAAATTCTTTTTGGCAATCTATATACCATAAACAAACTTTATTTGTACATTCTTTTTTAGAATAACAAGGACTATTGCCTTCTTTTTCTTGCAATATATGTATCATGTTAGCTTTTCTTATTTTTTTAGGTAGCTGTATACTTCTATTTTTAGCTATAGATTGTATATCTTTTATAGTTGGCATCTAAAATCAACCTCACTTTTGGACATTAGCGGACATTTTTGGACATTTTAAAATTTTAGTTTGACAAAATAAAATATAAACTTTAAACTTTAATTAACTATTATTTTAATTTTAGAACGTACAAAAAAGTAAATAAAAATACAGGTGCTTATATAAGTATCCCCATACTCATATAAGCAGATAATCGGAAACCGCTTTTTACTGGATAATCGTTTTGGCAATAAAAAACATTTCCAACATCTTTTTAACCTGCATTGTTATTTGTTAAATTAAAAATAGCTATAGAGAAACTATAACTGTTAAATTTATTATAACAAAGCAGGACTAGATTTGTAAAGATAAAAGTATACAAATTGTTGCACTTTTAATTTAGATGAAGCATAGCCGATTATGTATTTTTGGCTATGCTTTTTTCGTTCCAAAAAGGAGCGTTATAAAATGGGCGTATATGTACATAAATCTATATTGGAATTAACTGACTTAAAAAATAGAGAAAAACTTGTTTTTGCTTATCTTTTAAGTTTAAAATTGAAAAAAATAAATTTAAGCAATAAAGAAATAGCTTTAACTTTAAATTTTTCTGCCATTGAAATAAAAAAAATTGTCTTGTCTTTAAAAAATAAAAAATATATTAGCTTAGTAGGAAATACAACTAAGAGAGAAATAAAAATTAAAAAAAATCTTGAAATGAAATTTGAAAAGGCTACATTTAATGGATTTAATCTTGATGATGATATCTTAAAACTTGATTTAAATACAACTAAAAAGTTCATTTTAGCGGAAATTAGAAGCTTGATAAGTTCTAAAAATGGTAAATGCACTGCTAGTAATTTACACATTGCTAATTTATTAAAATTGAAAGAGAGAGCAATACAAACGGCATTATTCGAGCTTGAAAACGGTGGATTTTTAATACGTGTTTTAAAAAATGTTAACGGAAAAACAGAACGTACTATAATTTTAAATTTAAATAATACTGCGACAACTGATGAAGCAGAAGCATCAACAAAAGAAAAAGAAGTTAAAGATAAAGATGAAGCAGAAAAACAAACAAATAAAGATGTTTTAGCGATATTTGAAAGTTTTCCAAAACGTCCAATAATGTCAGAACTTAAAATTGAAGAACAGAAAAGCCTTTGCTTGCCAATTTTACAATCTAAAACTAAAGAGGAGCTAGATTTTATTAAATTCGTAATTGATTTTAATGTTAAAAATAATGAGAGCTGGAAGGCTGGTTTTATGCCATATATGTACAGATTTTTAACAACGGATAAGGAAAAATATTTTTGTGAAGAAATTAAAAACGAATTTAAAATATTTAAAAATAAACAAACAATAAAAGTAAATGCTAATTTACAACTTTTAACTTTAAGATTAGAACAGGATTTATTTTATTTTTTTGCAGAGTTAGAAGATAATATTTGGGAAAATTTTACGAATGAAGAACTTTGGGAAGAATTTATAAAAATTAATAAAAATACTTATCTAAAATTTGATAAAAGTGTAGTTAAAAAAGAGGGATTAAAAAGAATAAAAGAATATAGACCACCGAAATTATTTTAAGTAAAAAAAGATGAATAGTTAGGCGAAAGTTAATTATTTTGCCTACTTTCTTAAAGTAGGCGCACTTAGGTGTTTCTTTAGAAACACGGTGCGTCCTGCGGAGCTTTTTGAAAATTTTTTTGAAGAAAATTTTTGTTAAATTTGATAAAATTTAACTTAGAAAAGGAGATAAAAAAATGGCAAGTTATCACTTTTCCGTGAAATGCGGAAACTACAATGGAAGAAAAACTTCTGCTACAAATCATTTAAATTACATCAATCGAGATGGACAATTCAAAAATCTTGACAAAAAAAATAATAGTAACAAACAAGTGAATGAATGTATTTATAAAGAAAATTTTTTACCAGCATGGGCAGAAGGTAGTGCAAAAAAATTTTGGAGTAGTGCAGAAAAGTATGAACGTGCAAATGCTTGTGTTTACAAAGAATTGGAATTTAATCTGATGAACGAGTTAACACTTAAAGAAAATTTAAAAATAATAAATGATATATTAAAAGTTGAACCCATGAATAAATTTTATTATAGTTTAGTGATACACGACAAACAGAAATCTGCGATTAGTGGAGAACGAAATTTACATTGCCATTTAATGTTTTGTGAGCGAGAAATTGATGGAATTGAAAGAGATGCCAAAACTTTTTTTAAAAGATACAACTCTAAAAATCCAACATTAGGCGGAGCAAGAAAAAGTATTTTGTTTAATGATAGAAAGATTGGTAAACAAACTGTAAAAAATTTACGAGATGAATATGCTAAGATTGTTAATACGATTTTAAAAGAAAATAATATTGAACAAACAATAAGTAGTAAAAGTTTAAAAGAACAATATGAGGAAGCAATAAAAAAAAGAGATTTATTAAAAGCAAAAATCTTAGATAGAGAACCCGAAAGACACTTAGGAAGAAAACTTTCCAAAGATGTAAATTTAAAAAAAGATTTACTAGAAATTAGAAGCTTTAATAAAGAAATATTATCCAAACTTAACTCCCAAAAAGAAAAAACTGTTAATTCTTTTAATAGATATACAGCACTACAAGTTGATAATATATTGAAAAATTTTTCTCAAGAACTTACAAATAATATAAGTAAATTACAAAAAGATTTAGAAAAGATATATCCTAAAGTTATAAGTGAAAAGCAAGCAAAAATAATGGCTGTAGATATAGCAACTAAAGGTAAATATAAAAAATTTCGAGAACTGATAACTAAAATTAAAGATAATAATGATGATATAAATAAACAATATGCTATAAATCTAAAACAAGATATAGTTAATTATTTAAGCAAGCCAGAAGTTAAAATGTATATAAGTAAAATAGTAAATGGCATATTAGAAAAAAATCTTCCGATTAAAAATAATTATAATAAACTTAATAGCAATTTAAATAAAATGCGTTTACAATTGCATACTATTGGTAAATTAAGAAAAGCTACTGGAAAACAAATAAAAGCCGATAAAGGTAAAAATATAACTTATGAAGTTAAAGCAAAAGATAATTTAAGTACAGGTGGTGCAGGTGATACAAATTATAATAAAATTAATAATGCAAAAATTTTAGCTGAAGCTTTTGCAGGTAATTATTCTTTGGGTGCATTGGTAGCAAAAATTGTAGATGATAAATATGATGAGTTTAGAGATAATATTACAAGTAATAAAGCAGATAGATTATCTCAAGAAACAGATAGTGCTTTAAGTTTATAGAAAGTAGAAAGGTTGAATAAAATGATAGATAAAGAATTAAAAAAAGCCGATGAGGAAAGAAAAAAGATAGAAAAAGAACTGGAAGCGTTAATTTTAGCTAGGAAAGAGAAGCAAAAAAAATTAAGAAAAGCTATTGCGAATAAAAAAAAATTATTAGAAAAGAAGCTAATTAAAGATATAAAAGCTCTTGGTTATAAAACAGATACAGAGAATAATGTTAAAAACATAATAGGTATATTGTATTTTTATTTGTGGGCTGAAGAAAACAATCCACAATTACATATGCTTATTAATAAAGTAGTTATGGATTTTAAACGCAAAACTAAATAATAAAAAAACCTGCTGCTACTAAGAATCTTAAAATAGAATCTTAGCAGCTGCAGGTTTTTTTATTGCTATTTTTCGTAATAAAAGTTAATTGTAAGCGTTTTTTTAGCATAGTTTATATAAAACATTGGTGGCGTTGGCTTTGGCAATAATCCTTTTTCTTCTAATTTTCTAGCTTCTTCTTGCAAAAATTTCTGTATTTCTTGCATTAAGTTTACAAAATTTGTTGTTTCTACAACTTTTTTACACTTAAAATCTATTAAATTTATTTCATGTTTAGCTGTATCACCATTATAGGAAGGTTCTTTTAAAATTTTTATCTCTACAGGATAATTTATCAAATTCTTTTTTAACTCACTTAATTCATCTTCAATTTTCTTCATTACTGCATTAAGTTTTTTTCTTTCTTGGCTTGTATCTATTAAATAGTTTTGTTGCTTTCTAATAAGCCTAACTTCTTTTCTACTTAATTTAAAATACTCTCTTTCTAATTCCCTAATTCTTTGCTTTTTATCGTCCATTTTATATACCTGCAAACAACTTTCTTAATCGCCTTACTAAATCCGTGTTTGGATAAAAACTACTGGTAGAGCTATAGGCTTCATTTAGCAGGCAATCATAATAATTTATATCATCATTTTTATATAATTCTACATTTACAAAATCTTTTTTTACTGTTTTATCTAAGTTTTGCCATTCTAATTCTACAGTCTTTAATTTCTGCTTAACTTCTTTAACAGCATTTTTATATTGTACTATGGTTTTTTTAGGTAAACACATTTTAACATCATCTCACTTTTTTATGCTATAATCATCATGTTGCTTTACCAAATCTCGGCAACGGGAGGAGGTGTATTTTTTGTTTAACATCTGTGATTTTCTTATTTCTATTATGGCAGGTTTTGTATCAGGATTAATGGTACATTATTTTTGCAAGTGGTTAGATAGTTATAAGACTAAAAATAAAAGCAACTAGCCCATAGCTGGCAAGCTCTAAAATGCAAAAAACCTCGAGTAAAGTTTGACCGCTTCTCGAGGTTTTTTTATTTTGTTTAACATCTGTGTTTGTATTTTTATTATAACATATTATTTTCACAACTTCAAACAATAACTAGGTACTTTTTTTGCGTGTCGCTAAACCCTTATAAAATAAGGGTTTTT
>NZ_FOCY01000056.1:0-5646 GCF_900110235.1 Megamonas sp. Calf98-2
TAAAAGCAAATGAACATGGTCTGGCTTTACTTCCATCTCGATTAAATCGACGTGAAGCTCCTGACAAATATTATTAATCAACTCCTTTAATCGTTCATCAACACCATTGTTCAACACTTTTCTACGATATTTAGGACAAAATACTACATGATATTTACAAGAATATACTATATTATTATTTGATTTATATTTCATAAAAGTATTATATAACTATTAAAAATATAATACAATAAAAAACAATGATATCGAATCATTGTTTTTTAGCGAGCTTATGTCCCCATAAATAAATTTAGGGGCTTTACGCTCGCATTTGGTAAAACATGCACAAACAACACAGGCAACGGTAAAAATTATTTATACAAAGACAAAGATAGATTTAGAAATTATTGATGATGGTATTGGTTTTAATGAAGAAACGGCAAAAAGAGCAAAATTAAATCATCATTTAGGTCTTAGAAGTATGCAAAAACGCATAGAATTATTACAAGATGAATTTGAAATAATTTCTAAAATGAATGAAGGTACAATAATAAAAATTGTGATACCTGTAGAAAATATACCAACAAGAGGGATTTTGATTATGAGTAGAACTTTAAAAATTTTATTAGCAGACGATCATAGTATATTGAGAACTGGTTTAAAGTTATTACTTTCTACTTAGAAAGATTTCAAGGTAGTAGCAGAAGCTTCTAATGGAAAAGAAGTTTTATCTTTACTAGATGATGGCTTAGAAGTAGATGTTATCTTATTGGATTTATCTATGCCTGTTATGAGTGGGCTTGATTGCCTACATGAATTAAATAAAAGATAGAGTATTTCTAGTATAAATGTATTGGTATTGACTATGCACAATGAGCAACAATATATCAAAGAAGTTATGCTTTTAGGTGCAAAAGGTTATTTACGCAAAGATACATTAGATACAGAATTGTTTAAAGCATTAAGAACTTTAGCTGAAGGAAGACGTTATTTAGCAGAAAATGATGCAAATAGTTTATTAGATAGTTTGATGTATATCCCACCGAAAAAAGAAAGCTTATCTTCACGTGAAGAAGAGGTTTTAAATTATATAGTTAGAGGATATTCTTTATCGGATATAGCACAAAAATTATGTTTATCTGTAAAAACTATTTCAACATATAAAACGCGAATAATGACTAAGCTGAACTGCAAACAGAATTCAGATTTAGTGAATTATGCTTTAAAGAATAATATTTTAGATAAGTATTGATTTTTTTGAATTTATTTTAGGGCAAATGTAGTGATTTTAGATTATTTTAGTGATAAGAATTAAAAGAGGCGAATTTTTTTGAAAGATATACGATTAATTATAGGTATAGTTACGATTATGCTTTTTGTATTTGTGGTTTTTCAATCATGTGGAGCTTATGCCACAGTAAAAAGTAGTAATGGTATAGGTAATATAGGGATAATGATTTCTTTTGTGGCGTTGATTGCTGCTTTAATCTGTATAAATACAAAAGATGCTTATAGCGGAGCTTTTATAAGTGCTGTTTTTTATGCTTTAGCAGGTTTTTTAGGTTTGTTTAATTTTACAAATCATAAAATTGTTTTTGTCTATGGTTTTATGTTTATAATGTTTTCTATTTTTTCTGTTTTAATAGGTATAAAACAGAAAAATGCTTCAAATTAGTAATTTTAGGGATTTTTTATCAAGTGTATAAGTTTTTATGCTTATACACTTTTTTTATAAATATCTTTTAGTTATTTTAGTTAGATGTTTGAGAAAATAGACAATTGTAATATTTGCATTACTATATACAATGAAGTGTAAATATAGTAATATATTTATAAGTTGAATATTATGTTTTATTGAGGACTGTACAATATTGTACAGTCCCCTTTATCGTATCTAAAATAGTCAATAGAGAAAAGGTTGATAAATGAATGAATATACTCTTTCCTGCATTAGCTAAAGAGGTAACTTTAACTAAGATAAATGAATGTTTTAATCAAAATTATGGTCAAAATTATATTTATGGCTTAGCAGGTACACAAAAACATATAGTTATTGCTAATGCATATAAACAAAATCCTAAAACGACAATTATTATTACACATAATCAAGATGGTGTAGAAGAATGGTACAATGATTTTTCTTCATTATTGCCAGAAGCATATATTTGGGAATTGCCAGCATTAGATGTCATGTCTGTAAGTGCTACAGCAAAAAGCTTAGAATTAAAAGCTAAAAGAATGAAAATTTTGGGAATGCTCACGAGAAAAGAGCCTGTCATTATTTTAGCGACTACAAATGCTGCTATGCAAAAAGACATGTCTCGTCAGGATTTTGAAAATTCTAGTGTGCAAATAGAACTCAATAAAGAATACGAACATGATAAAATTTTAGAACAATTAGTATCTTTAGGTTATGAACGTGTAGATAAAGTCGAACAAATAGGGCAATTCAGCGCTCGCGGTGGAATTATAGATATTTATCCTATAAATTCAGATACGCCTATACGTATTGAGTTTTTTGACAGTGAAATAGAGTCCATACGTGAATTTGCTATAGATAGTCAACGTTCTTTGCGCAATATAGCTAAATGTGAAATCTTGCCATTGATGCAAATGGACGATACAGGTTCACCAGCTATATTTTTATCTTATTTAAATAAAGATTGTAATGTAATTTTAGATGAACCACTACATTTAAAAGAAGCTGTTGAAGGCAGTATAAAAGAAAATCCTGAGATAAAAGAATTTGTCTATGACTGGAATTATATTTTAACTTCTGCAAAAAAGCATAATATTATTTATATGTCTTTGATGATGCAACGAATAGCAGATACAGAGCCAGAACAGCTCATCAGTGTAGCAGTAAAATCTACAGCACCTTTTCAAAAGCAGATGCATTTATTAGGTGAAGAAATTAAAAATTGGCTAGAACAAAAAAATGAAATATTGATTTGTTTGGGCGATAAGACAAAAATAGCATATTTACAAGATGTATTAGAGCAACAAAAAATACCTGTATCACGAGAAAGTGAGCCAAAAGAATTATCCAAAGATAGAGTTACATTTATCGTAGGTTCACTTTTAAATGGTTTTGAATTCCCTCAATCTCGATTGGTGGTAATCACAGAAAAAGATATATTAGGTCGTCAAAAGAAAAAGTTAAGACCACGTCAATCGGGTAAAAATAAAAATGATAAAATAGCTCATTTTAGAGATATAAATATTGGCGATTATGTTGTACATGTAAATCATGGTATTGGTAAATATCTAGGTGTGGAAACATTGACAATAGGCAATGTTCATCGTGATTATTTACATATAAAATACAGCGGTACAGATAAATTATTCGTGCCAACAGATCAAGTGCATTTAATCCAAAAATATATTGGCTCTGAAGGTGATGTACCTCGTTTATCTAAGATGAATGGTACAGCATGGAAAAAAGCAAAGGCAAAAGCAAAAGCTTCTGTAGAAAATATTGCTAAAGATTTAATCAATCTCTATGCAGAACGTAAAAATGGTAAAGGTTTTGCATTTGCTCCAGATACGCCATGGCAAAAAGAATTTGAAGATGCTTTTCCTTATGAAGAAACACCTGACCAATTAAAAGCGATAGCAGAGATAAAAGCTGATATGGAAAAACCTGTTCCTATGGATAGACTTTTATGCGGTGATGTAGGCTTTGGTAAAACAGAAGTAGCCATTAGAGCTGCTTTTAAAGCTGTAATGAGCAATAAACAAGTTGCTGTATTAGTGCCGACTACTGTATTAGTGCAACAACATTATCAGACTTTTAGCAATCGTTTTAATGATTTTGGACCGAAAATCGGTATTATTTGTAGATTTAATAGCCCAAAAGAACAAAAGAAAGTTTTAGAAGATTTGGCAACAGGTCAAATTGATATTTTGATTGGTACTCATGCTATTTTAAATGAGAAGAAAGTAAAATTTAAAGATTTAGGTTTATTGATTGTTGATGAAGAACAGCGTTTTGGCGTAAAACAAAAAGAAAAAATAAAACGCATAAGTAAAAATATCGATGTATTATCTTTGAGTGCAACACCTATACCACGTACACTGCATATGTCTCTTGTAGGTGCTAGAGATATGTCTGTTATCGAAACACCACCGCAAGAGCGTTTCCCTGTGCAGACTTATGTAATTGAAAATAATGATATGATTATCAAAGACGCTATTAAGCGTGAAATTCGCCGTGGTGGTCAGGTATATTTTATTTACAATAGAGTAGAAACTATAGATAAGATGTATTTGCATTTATTATCTATGCTTCCTGATGTAAAAATAGGGATAGCTCATGGGCAGATGAGTGAAGAAGAATTAGAAAGAGCTATGCTCAATTTTTATGAAGGAAAATACGATATCTTATTGGCTACAAGCATTATTGAAAATGGTTTAGATGTATCAAATGCCAATACTATAATTATTTATGATGCAGATTATTTCGGTCTATCTCAGCTCTATCAGATGCGAGGTCGTGTAGGTCGTTCTAAACAAATGGCTTTTGCATATTTTATTTATCAGAAAGATAAAATCTTATCTGAAATGGCAGAAAAGAGATTACAGGCGATAAAAGAATTTGCTCAATTAGGTTCTGGATTTAAAATCGCTATGCGAGATTTAGAAATTCGCGGTGCTGGTGATTTATTGGGGTCTCAACAACATGGTCATATTTCTAGTGTAGGTTTTGAGATGTATTGTCGTCTATTAGAAGAAGCAGTAGAAACATTGCAAACAGGTAAAGAGCCAGAAAAAGTAGTAGAACCGATAATTGAATTGAAAGAAGATGCTTATTTAGATGGAGAATATATAAATGATGCCACTAATAAGATTGAAATTTATCAACGTATTGCAGCGATACGAACAGACGAACATGCAGACCAATTAGAGGAAGAATTAATCGACCGTTTTGGTGCATTGACTGAACCTGTAAAGAAAATAATGCAAGCAGCACGCTTGAAAAATTATGCTCGTAAATTAAAAATAAAATCTATTATTGAAAAACCTGCTTTTGTGGAAATATGTTTTGATAAAGCACCAAATATAGAGCCAGAAAATATGCTTTTAGCGAAAAAGCAATTTGATAATCTATTAAAATTTGTGCCAAAACAAAATACGATACAGATAAAAATTACGCCAATAAATAAAAAGCATATAATAAATTTATGTTTAAAAGTAGTAAAAGTTTTAACAGGTGAAAAATTACAGAAGATGACTCTTAAAAAAGAGGAGAAAAAATAATGAAAGTATTTATCATGATTTATTGGCTTTGATTGAAAATAATAAAATTAAAGCTGGAGAAAAATTGCCTAGTGAGTTTGATTTACAAAATAAATATCAAGCTTCACGAGATACAATTAGAAAAGCATTATTATTATTATCTCAAAATGGATATATTCAAAAATCACAGGGAAAAAGTTCAATTGTATTAGATATCAATAGATTTAATTTTCCAGTATCAGGGCTTACTAGTTTTAAAGAAATTGCAAGTGATATAAAAGGCAAAGTTGAAACTATCGTGCATACTTGTGAATGTATTGAGCCAGATGAAGAAATAAAAAAATTATTGATGTTAAAAAGTGGTACTAAAGTTTGGTATATAGAACGTGTACTTGACATACTCCCCATGCCTAAAGGCAGGGGATTCTT
>NZ_FOCY01000054.1:0-7306 GCF_900110235.1 Megamonas sp. Calf98-2
TGGCTCAATAGTGCAAAAGATAGATAGCTACTATCCAAGTTCGCAAATTTGCCATGTTTGTGGTACAAAAAATCCTGAAACTAAAAATTTGGCAGTTCGTGAGTGGATTTGCGCAAAGTGCAAAACCAGCCACGATAGAGATAGAAATGCTGCTATAAATATATGGAAGATTGGGACATCAACCTTCTTTGGAGAGATATAGTAAGACCTGCTATTTTAGTAGGCAAGTATCGTTTGTATCCAAGAATCCCCTGCCTTTAGGCATGGGGAGTATGTCAACTACAGAAGCTAAAGCCATCATAGGAAATAAAATTCCTGTAAGTGCTAAACCAATAATTGCCCAGCCAACTTGTTCACCTGATACTAAACCTATAATTGGTGGAAAAATCAAATTACCTGAACCAAAAAAGATGGCAAACATCGCAAAACCCATAACTAAAATATCTTTTTTCATATTTTTCTTCATCTATCGACCACTCCTCTTTTAAATTTTATTAATTAATTGCATTTATCTTACATCTTTATCGTATAATTATACCAAAGTTATTTATGTTGTCAATGATACACTTAATATAATAAATACTCTATATTTTTTCTTTTTGTAATATATATTTGTATTTAAAATTTCATTTTTCATAACAAAATCAAGATTTTAAAACAAAAACCAAAATCATTTTTTCAATCATCAAAAATCTAAAATAAAAATTTATGTTAAAGTTCATCATACTAATACATCTTATCTGCAAAATTATACTTGCCGTCTTCAAAATCACTAAGTATTGAAGTCCATTTTAGAAAATGATATAATTATTTTATTGTGGATATAGCCACCAGTATTAATTAGCTGGTGGCTATTCTTATCTTAGTTATTTAATTACAATTCAATTTATTTTTAGAAAGGATGTATCTTTTGTTAAATCATAAACAATTATTATATAAAATTTTACCTTATGGCTGTCAGATGAATTTTTCTGATGGTGAACGCTTCGCAGGTCAATTAGAACGCATGGGCTATAAACCTGCTGAAAAATTAGAAGACGCTGATATCATCATCATCAATACTTGCTGTGTTCGTGAAAGTGCCGAAAAGAAAATTTACGGCAAAATTGGCGAAATCAAACATTTGAAACAACAAAAACCAGATTTAATCTTAGGTATCACAGGTTGTATGGCACAAAAAGATGGTGATGCCATCTTCAAAAAAGCTTCTCATGTAGATTTTGTCCTCGGCACAAATAAAATGTATGATTTACCTGCTGTATTAGAAGAAATTTTTGCTTCTCGTGGTCATATTGTCAAATTAGCTGGTGATTATGATATGCCACCAAATGTAGAACCAGCAGAAAATAATTCTTTATTTGCTTTCATTCCTATTATGTATGGTTGCAATAATTTCTGTACTTATTGTATCGTTCCTTACGTTCGCGGTCGTGAACGCAGTCGTGCACCGCAAGAAATCGTTGCTGAAATAACAAAACTCGCTCAAAATGGTGTAAAAGAAGTTACTTTACTCGGTCAAAATGTTAATTCCTACGGAAAAGATAGAGATGATGCTGACTTTGCCGATTTACTTGCTATGGTAGATAAAATCGAAGGCATTGAACGTATTCGCTATATGACTTCTCACCCTCGTGATTTAACAGATAAAGTTATCGAAACTATAAAAAATAGCAAACATATCTGCGAACATTTCCATCTACCAGTCCAATATGGTACTGACAAAATGCTCAAAGCTATGAATCGTGGTTATACTACAGCTTATTATAAAGAACTTGTAGCTAAAATCCGCAATCAATTCCCTGAAGCTAGTTTCACTACTGATTTAATCGTAGGTTTCCCTGGAGAAACAGATGAAGATTTCGCTCAAATGCTTGAATTCTTAAAAGAAATTCGCTATGACGCAGCTTATACATTCTTGTATTCCAAACGTTCTGGTACACCAGCAGCTACTATGGAAAATCAAGTTCCTCAAGAACTCAAAAAAGAACGTCTTCATAAATTAATGGACGCTCAAAATGAAATCAGCTTAGAAATAAATCAATCTTTATTAAATAAAACAGTAGAAGTTATGGTTGAAGGGCCTAGTAAAACAGATCCTAATGTCTATACAGGTCATACTCGTACAAATAAAATTATACTTTGGGATCATAAAGATGAACAAATCGGCGATTTAGTTAAAGTAAAAATCACACATCCACAGACATGGGTATTAAAAGGTGAATTGGAGGCGTAAATTTTGAAACTCACTCCAATGATGCAACAGTATCAAACTGTAAAAAATGCACACCCAGACCAAATATTATTCTTTCGTCTAGGTGACTTTTATGAAATGTTTTTGGACGATGCTATACTCGTTTCCAAAGAATTAGAACTCACTTTAACTAAAAGAAGTACAGCAGGTGATGGCATTCCTATGTGTGGAGTGCCTTATCATGCTGCTGAATCTTATATTAATAAATTAGTAAATAAAGGCTATAAAGTAGCTATTTGTGAACAAATCGGCGACCCTAAAGCAAAGGGACTTACAAAACGTGAAGTCATCAAAATCATCACTCCCGGTACAGTGATGAACGAATCTGCCTTAACTAGCAGTAAAAATAATTATATAGCTTTAATCTATGAAGAAAATCATGCTATTTATCTAGCTGGTGCTGATATCTCCACTGGCGAATGCTTCTATAGTATTTATGATGGTCCTGACCGTTGCCAATTATTATTTGACGAACTTTATCGCTTGATGATGCCAGAATTATTATTAATTAAGCCTTTTTCTTATGAACGTGAATTAAAAAATTTCTTATCTCTTCGTTTAAACAATTGCTTAGTTAATGAATTGACTGAAATCACATCACAAATCGAAGACCTCATGCTCCAGCATTTTGATGTGCATAATCGCCCAGATAATAAAATCGCTCATAAGGCAATCGCTACTTTACTTGAATATTTACATGAAACAGTAAAAACAGATTTAACTCATCTGAATAAATTAACTTATTTAGACTCTTCAAAATCTCTATTTATTGATACCTACACTTTGCGCAACTTAGAAATAACTCGCAATCTTCGCGATGGTGGCAAAAAAGATACATTATATGATGTTTTAGACTTCACCAAAACAGCTATGGGTAGCCGTCTTTTACGTAAATGGCTAGAATATCCATTACTTAGCCCTAAAAAGATAAATGACCGCTTAGATGCTGTAGCTAATCTTGTATCTAATTTTTCCTTGCGCAATAATCTTCGTGAACAATTAAAAGAAATCTATGACTTTGAAAGATTATTGACTCGTATGGAAGTCGGCACAGCTAATGCCCGCGATATGAATGCCCTAAAATCTTCATTATATGTATTGCCTGCCATAAAAAAATCCTTATCTAAAGCCACTGCTAAATTATTAGCAAACATTCATCAAAAGATTTCTACTTATGATGATTTAGTAGTTTTAATCGATAAAGCAATTGTTGAAGACCCTAGCTTTTCTATCCGTGAAGGTGGCTTCATCAAAGATGGTTACAATCAAGAATTAGATGAATATCGCAATATCGCTAAAAACAGTAAACGTCTTTTACAGCAAATGGAAGAAGACGAAAAAAATAAAACTGGTATCAAATCTTTAAAAATCGGTTATAACAAAGTATTTGGCTATTATATCGAAGTCCGCCATAGCTCCACAGAGATGGTACCTGAAAATTATATTCGTAAACAGACTTTAGCCAATGCTGAACGCTATATCACACCAGAACTCAAAGAATTTGAAACTAAAATTCTCGGTGCACAAGAAAAAATTGTTCAATTAGAATATAATCTCTTTACAGAGCTTCGCGATATTTTAAAAACAAAAATAAGTTCCATTCAAAATACTGCTCATGAAATAGCTATTTTAGACGTTTTAGTAAGCTTAGCTCAAGCAGGTGATGAATATAATTACATTCGTCCAAAATTATTAGATGATGGCACTATCCATATCAAAGATGGAAGACATCCTCTTGTTGAACGCATTTTAAATCGAGATTTATTCGTGCCAAATGACACTCATTTGGATAATGCTCAAAATGAAATCATGATTATCACTGGCCCTAATATGGCTGGTAAATCAACATATATGCGACAATCAGCTCTACTCACATTGATGACACAAGTAGGCTCTTTCATACCTGCTCGTGAAGCTTCAATTTCCCCTGTAGATAAAATTTTTACACGTATAGGTGCTAGCGACGATTTAGTCAGCGGACAAAGTACTTTCATGGTAGAAATGAATGAAGTATCTCATATTCTAAAATACGCTACAAATAAAAGTCTTGTCATTTTAGATGAAATTGGACGCGGTACAAGTACGTACGATGGTATGAGTATTGCTCGTGCTGTTATTGAACATATACGCGACCATATTGGAGCTAAAACTCTATTTGCTACGCATTACCATGAACTAACTGACTTAGAAGATGATGTTCATGTAAAAAATTATTGTATTGCCGTAAAAGAAAAAGGCTCTGATGTAACCTTCTTACGTCGCATTATTCGCGGTAGTGCTGATAAATCATATGGTATTCATGTTGCTAAATTAGCTGGATTACCTCAAGAAGTCGTCAAACGTGCGGAAACAATTCTCATTGATTTAGAAAATACAGCTCCGACTAAAGAAAAAACTATTATTTCTAAAGAAATTTCTGACGAAAACAATATAGATACTACAATAAAACAAGATACAGCTATCACAAATGACACTTCCCAAGAAGTAAATTATCTTCAAGATAATCAAGATGATACTGAAATAGCTGATTATCAAGAAAAAACACCAACTTTAACTGCTAGTCCAACTAAAAAATTGAAATTCATGCAAGTAGCAGAAATGCCAACTTTATTCGGCGTAAGCATAAGCACTCAATTAAAAGAATTAGATTTAATGAGTATGACACCACTAGACGCCATGAATAAATTATACGAATTGCAACAACAGGCAAAACAAGAGGAGTGATATTATGACCTCTATTCATATTTTAGATGATATCACTGTCGATAAAATAGCAGCTGGTGAAGTTGTCGAGCGACCAGCTTCTGTAATTAAAGAACTTGTAGAAAATTCCATAGATGCTCATGCGGATAAAATCGAAGTAGAAATCTTAGCTGGTGGAACATCTTTTATGCGAGTTACAGATAATGGCGATGGCATGGATAATCAAAATGCTAGATTAGCTATCTTGCGTCATGCTACTAGTAAAATCAAACAAGTAGATGACTTGATGTCTATAGATACTTTAGGTTTCCGTGGAGAAGCCTTGCCATCTATCGCTGCTGTATCAAGATTTAATTTGATTACACGTCGCCCTCAAGATGATTTAGGCACTACTATAAAATTAACAGGTGGTCGCATTGATGAAATTGAAGATATGGGCTGTAATATTGGTACTACTATCAAAGTAGAAGATTTATTTTTCAATGTACCTGCTCGTAAAAAATTTCTCAAAACCACTACCACAGAAGCAAATAAAATAAATGATTTCATCATAAAATTAGCTTTATCTAAGCCTAATATTGCTTTTAAATTGATTAATAATAATAAAATAGCTATCACTACCCCAGGCAATGGCTCTCTATATGATGCTATTGAATGTATCTATGGTACTAAAGTCAGCGAAGAATTATTGCCCATCGAAGCGATAACTGACGATATCAAAGTAACAGGCTTCATTTCTAAACCTGCTATTATCCGCAGTTCTCGCTCTTGGCAAACATTCGTCATCAATGGTCGCGTGGTCAATAGTAGAATTATTTCCAAAGCAATCGACAATGCTTACCATTCATTACTGCCAAAATCTGGATATCCATTTGTTATTTTAAATATCGAAGTCAATAAACGAACCATTGATATCAATGTACATCCTCAAAAAGCAGAAATAAAATTTGAAGATGAATCCTTATTATTCAAGACTATATACCATGCCGTCTTAGAAGCTGTAAAACCTAGTGATAATCAAGCTTTAAGTGATTTTGCTATTCCGGTAACAGATAAAGCATTGCATATTGAAAAAACAGTGCCTGAACAAATCAATATGGATTTATCAGAAAATATGCCATCTACTTCTGCAAATTCATTTAAACAAAATTCAATTAACCATATATCATCATTAAAAAATAATACAACTCCTTCAACAACAGATTTAAATAAATTTCGCCAAGCAAGAGAAACGCTTCACCCTAATTTATCTAATTACCACAACAATACTGTTAAAGAAACCGCCGTTCAAAATTACCAAGCAGATACTACCACAAATCCTCAAACAGATATAAATATTTCATCTAAAGAAAACTTAACAGATTGTCAAAATTCTACTCAACTATTAAAAGAAGCTGTCAACCTAACTCCAATTGGACAAATTGATGATTGCTTCATTGTTGCTCAAGGCCCTAATGGAGGAATGTATATCATTGACCAACATGCTGCACATGAACGCATTTTATATGATAAATTTGCTAAACAAACTGAGAGAATTCCTGTTCAACCATTATTGATGCATTTATTTTTAGATGTAAATAATAGTGAATTAACTCTAATTGAAGAAAATCAACAAATTTTATATGATTTAGGCTTTAACGTGGAATTAGCAGGACAAAATCAAATCCGTTTAAAAGAAGTTCCCGCTGATATAAAACCGCAAGAAAGTGAAGATATTTTCCGCGAAATTTTAATTTCACTTTCTCAGTTGCACACACCTACTCCTCAAGAAATCCGTCATTCTTGCTTAGCTATGACAGCTTGCAAAGCAGCTATCAAAGCAGGCGATGTCTTAAATATCACACAGATGAAGATAATCTTAAATGAACTTGCTCAAACAACTTTACCATACACTTGCCCACACGGCAGACCAACTATTATAAAATTTAGTACTTACGATTTGGAAAAGATGTTTAAACGAGTACAATAATATAAAAAGCCCCTAATAGGGGCTTTTTTTTATCAAAATTTAATTTTATTTGATGAATTGTCAATCCAAGTGCGACACTTCTTTTAAAAATAAATTAAATGGATTATCCCAATTTAAACATTTTCTTGGTCTACTATTTAATAGTATTAATTTTTCTATTAAATCATCATTAGATATTTGTCCTAAATCTGTTTTCTTTGGATAATATTCTCTTAATAACCCATTTGAATTTTCGTTACTACCTCTTTGCCATGCTGCATAAGCATCTGCAAAATATACTTTTATATTTAATTTTTCTACTTCTTTGTAACATGCAAATTCTTTTCCTCTATCTGTTGTAAATGTTTTTAATGCCTTTTTTGGTAGTACTTTCACTAACTTTT
>NZ_FOCY01000053.1:0-7394 GCF_900110235.1 Megamonas sp. Calf98-2
TGAGCTCTAAATAATATATGAACATGATCTTCATCATGGTTCCATTCTTGCAAAGTTATATTATATTTAGGAGATATATACTCAAATATTTCTTTAGCTCGTGAAGAAATGTTGTCATCAAAAACTTTTCTTCTATATTTTATGACTAATACTAAATGATAATTTAGCAAAAATACTGAATGAGCATTGTTGTCTAAATTCATTATAATCACCACATTTTTTTATATTCGACCAATAAGATTATCTCATAAAATATATATCCATTCAATCTCCTAAGGAGCAATTCATCTCACTACCTTAGAGGTAGGAGACTTCTTGCTCAGTATGGTTAAATATTATTTTATATTTTTGCTAAGCGTGTGCTTTCACGTATGATTAAATTCATATTGTGGTCATATTCAGAAGTTACAGGGTGATTTTGAAGCATAGATAATAATTTTTCTGCTGTTTTTATGCCAAGATGTTTATAATCAAAGGCTAAGCTAGTCAATGATGGATAAGATATACTGCCTACAGGATAACCACCAAAGCCAGCAAGTGAAATATCTTGGGGAACATGGATTTTCTTTTCATGAAAATAACGCAATAATCCTAAAGCGATATTATCTGTAGCACAGATGACTGCACTAGGATTAAAAGACACTATAGTATCGCCTAAATTATAGGCTTGTTCAAGACTATAATCAGTTTGGACAAAAGATATTTTACCTTGCGGATTATTAGCGAGAAAACCTTGTTTAAATCCTTCATAGCGGTCTACGCCTACAGCGTTATCTTGAGGGGATACTCCTAAAAATACCACTTGTTGATGGTTTAAAGAGGCGATATATTCACCCATTAATTTGCCTGCATTGATATCATCTACTTTGATAAAATTTACTTTATCGTGGCTTTGCCCTGTAAAAATAATGGGGATATTAGCTTGATTGATTAGTTTTAAATGATTGTCATTGATATTGATAGAGTAAACGATAATTCCATCTACACCTTGTTGAATTAATTGAGAGATATTATCTAGTTCTTTTTGCGAGTTTAATTCACTGATTAAAATTAAAGCTTGATATCCCATTTGTTGTAAAATTATATTAAAACCTGTCAATAATTTGCCCGCAGAAAAAGAGTCTAAACGAGGCATGACAATGCCGATTAATTTACTTTGTTTAGTTTTTAAACGCTTGGCGAAAAAATTGGATTTATAACCTGTTTCACGTATGACTTTATCAATTAACATAGCTTTTTCCTTGCTTACGTAACCATTATTTAGATAGCGAGAAACTGTGCTTTTAGCTACTCCAGCTAGATTAGCAATATCTTGTATAGTGAGTTTTTGAGTCATGATAAAGTCATCCTTTGTAATAATTATTCTTCTGGTTTAAAGCATACCATAGTTAGAGCAAAAGCGACAGCTAAACCAATAAAATTGACGAGTAAATAAGCTGGTAATCTATCCATATATAAAAGTATACCAGGGATAACAGTAATACCCATACCTGTTCCAGCTAATTGCATGATACTAGCTGTAGCACCGGCACAAGCACCACCGATTAATCCGCAGATAAAAGGTTTAACAAAACGAAGATTGATACTAAAAATAACAGGTTAAGTAATACCTAAAAATGCAGGAATAATTGAAGAAATATACATTGCACGTTTTTTCTTATTTTGAGTGCGTAAAGCAACAGCGATAGCTACTCCACCTTGAGCTACTATAGCACCAGTGATGATATCATTAAACATATCTCTACCAAATGCGAGCGTAAAGCCCCTAAATTTATTTATAGAGATATAATCTCGCTAAAAAACAATGATTCGATATCATTATTTTTTATTGTATTATATTTTTAACAGTTATATAATATTTTTATGAAATATAAACCAATAATAATATAGTATATTTTTGTAAGTATCATGTAGTGTTTTGTCCTAAATATCATAGAAAAGTAGGTGATTGTAATGAGAACATATATTTTTAAACTTTATAAAGCAAAAAGGAATAAAAAACTTCATAAAGTTATTAATATAGCTGGAATTATCTACAATCATTGTATTGCTTTGCATAAGCGATATTATCGTTTATTTAAGAAATCTCTTAATATTTATAAGCTTCAAAAACATTTAACTAAACTTAAGAAAATAGATAAATTTAGATATTTTAAAGAAGTAGGTTCGCAAGCTATTCAAGATATAACTCAAAGAATAGACCGTGCTTATAAATTGTTTTTTAGAAATTTAAAACATAAAATTCGTACAGCACCACCATCTTTTAAAAAGATACGAAAATATAAATCATTCACGCTCAAACAATCAGGTTGGAAACTCTTAAAGGATAATATTATAGAAATTAATAAGCAAAAATATAAATATTTTAAAAGTAGAGATATTGAAGGAAAAATTAAAACAATAACAATTAAACGTGATACTTTAGGTGATATATATCTTTATTTTGTTTGTGAAACTAACGAGAATAAAGTTTTAGCAAGAACAGGTAAAAGCGTCGCTATGACTTTGGACTTAAACCGTTTTTAACTGCATCGGATAATGAAGATATAAAAGTCCCCTTATTTTTTAAGTAAAATGCTAATGATATAAAAAAAGCTAATAGAATTTTATCTAGAAAAAAGAAAGGTTCAAATCATCGTAGATTAGCTAAAATAGCTCTTGCCAGATTGCATAAGAAAATAGCTAATCAAAGAAAAGATTTTCAGTTTAAACTTGCTAATGATATTTGTAAAAAATATGCTTTAATTTGCATTGAAGATTTAAATATAAAAGGAATGCAAAAACGTTGGGGTAGAAAAATATCTGATTAGTATCGTTTGTATCTAAGAATCCCCTGTCTTTAGGCATGGGGAGTATGTCAATTTGTCCAAGGCAATTAATTTTTCAGGAATAGGACTTGTTAGAATAAGATTTTTCATTTATGTACACTCCCTTAATTATGGAATTGGTTCCACTTATATGGCATCAGTTCCATAATTCTAAGTCAAGATTTAAATTTTGTATTGTGTTTTGAAAAAGAGTATATATAATAAAAATAGAGCAAGAATGGTATAAATTTTATTTGGGTGGGATTTTTTATGGAAATAAGAAAAATTTATAGTGAATTTAATACACCTGTTTATTTAAGTAAAGCATTAAATTTATATTATGGAGGCTGGGAAATTTGTTGTCCTATGCATACATTTGGGTCAGCAATACGACAGCATTACTTAATTCATTATGTAACGAGAGGCAAAGGAAGACTTTGGATGAATGATACTTGTTATGTAATAGAAAAAGATACTATGTTTCTTATTCGTCCAGGAATAACATGTGTTTATCAAGCAGATAAAGATGATCCATGGGAATATTGTTGGATTTGCATTGATGGCTATGATGTAGAAAATATGTTAAATAATAGTGGTTTTGACAAGGTAAATCCATTATTTTTTGATAAGAGTAATGGTGAAGTCAGAGATGCTATGTTGAATTTTATATTTTATTTTTCTAAGTATAAAAATAATGAATATATGTTGCTTAGTCGTTTATATAATATTTTTGGACATATGAAAATTCAAATGAAAAAACAACAAGCAAAATCTATTCATGTAGAGAGAGCTATTGATTATATATATGAAAATTACAGTAAAAATATCAGTGTTACCGATATAGCAGAATATTTAGGAATAGATAGAACGTATTTATATCGTTTATTTAAAGAAGAATATAATATGTCGCCACAAAAATATCTTTTAAATTTCCGCTTGAAGACAGCTATGAATAAATTAGAAGGCGGAAATATGTCTATAGCTGATATAGCCTATAGTTGTGGGTTTAATGATGCATCAGCATTTTGTCATCAGTTTAAAAAAGTATATAAAGATACGCCACTTAATTATCGAAGATATCCTCAACTAGCTATTCGCGAATGAGTAAATTTTATAAAAAAGCATAAAGAAAAACCCCCTAGTTATGCACTAGGGGGTGAGTAAAGAATGTATATAAGTCCTAACACAAGAATTATATTAAAAGATAAGTTAATTGTCAATAAAATTTTTTAATAAGTCTATAGATAAAATATATATTAAATATTGTTTAATACAGCTTCAGTCATAGTTTTTGTATCTGCTTTGATGAAGCCTTCTTTATATAAATCAGGTGTGCGATATCCTTGAGCTAAAGCTTTATCTACAGCTTGTTCAATGCAAGTAGCAGCTTTTTGTTCATCAAGAGAATAACGAAGAAGCATAGCAGCAGAAAGTATAGTAGCTAATGGATTAGCAATGCCTTTGCCTGCGATATCAGGAGCAGAGCCATGAATTGGTTCATAAAGGCTAGTGGATTTACCGATACTAGCAGATGGAAGCATACCTATAGAACCACTTAAAACTGCAGCTTCATCACTTAAAATATCGCCAAAGAGATTGCCTGTTACAATGACATCAAATTGGCTTGGGTTGATGGCAAGTTGCATAGCACAGTTATCTACATAGAGATTTTCTAAAGTGATTTCAGGATATTTTTCCGCTACTTTAGCAGTTGTTCTACGCCATAATCTAGAAGTTGCTAAAACGTTGGATTTATCTACGGAAGTCACTTTATTTTTACGTTTTTTAGCAGCTTGCATAGCAAATTCTACGATGCGATTGACTTCAGGAACGGAATAATTTTCTAAATCCCAAGCACGTTCATTGCCTTCATAGATTTCACTTTCACATTTATCGCCAAAATAGATACCGCCGATTAATTCACGTACGATTAATACATCAGTACCTTTTACGATTTCTTCTTTGAGTGGAGAATATTCAACAAGAGCATCTGCTACTTTGATAGGACGAAGATTAGCATATAATCCGAGTCCTTTTCTGAGCCCTAAAACTGCTTTTTCAGGGCGAAGTGTAGGTTCTACATTATCCCATTTTGGACCACCAACAGCACCGAAAAGTACAGCATCAGCATTTTGTGTTGCTTCAAGTGTTGTCTGTGGAAGTGGGGTGCCGCATAAATCATAAGCAGTACCACCAGCAGGATGACTTTCAAATTCAAGATTTAAATTATATTTATCAGAAACTTTCTTTAAAACGGCAACGGCACTATCAGTTATTTCTTGACCGATACCATCACCAGGAATGATTACAATTTTTTTACTCATAAATAATCTTAACCCTTCTGTTTAATGTAGTTGATGAGTCCGCCAGCTTTGGCAATATCTTGGATAAATCCAGGAAGTGGCACAGCATGGAATGTATCACCAGTTGTGAGATTTTCAATAGTACCAGTGGATAAATCAACGCGTAATTTATCATTAGCATGGATTTTTTCTACATCATCACCAATTTCAAGTAATGGTAAACCAGTATTGATAGCATTGCGATAGAAAATACGAGCAAAACTGCTAGCGATTACTACAGGAACACCAGAAGCTTTGATAGCGATTGGAGCATGTTCACGAGAAGAACCACAGCCGAAGTTTTTACCGCCGACCATGATATCGCCCTCTACTACATTTTGAGCAAAAGTTTCGTCGATATCTGCCATACAATGACTAGCTAATTCTTTTGGGTCAAAAGAATTTAAATAACGAGCAGGGATAATTACATCTGTATCAATATTGTCGCCATAGCGCCAAACTTTTCCTTCTAATTTTTCAGCCATATTATTCTACCTCCTCAGGAGTTGCGATTTTTCCAAGAATTGCACTAGCTGCAGCTACATAAGGGCTAGCGAGATATACTTCACTATCTACATGTCCCATACGACCACGGAAGTTACGATTTGTAGTAGAAACGCAACGTTCACCAGCAGTCATAATACCCATATGAGCACCAAGACAAGGTCCGCAAGTTGGTGTACTTACAGCAGCACCAGCTTCAATAAATGTATCTACATAACCATTATGAATAGCATCAAGATATACTTGTTGGCTACCAGGAATGATGATACAACGAACATTAGGATGTACTTTATGACCTTTTAAGATAGAAGCAGCGATTGCTAAATCTTCTAAACGTCCATTAGTACAAGAGCCGATAACTACCTGATCAATAGTGATAGGTTCTTTGATAGATTCAACAGTATAAGTATTTTCAGGAAGATGAGGGAATGCTACTACAGGTTTTAATTCAGAAAGATTGATTTCTACAGTTTGACAATAAGTAGCATCGCTGTCTGCTTCAACGATTTCATATGGTTTAGTTACACGGTCTTTAATATAATTGAGAGTTTCATCATCTACAGGGAAGATACCATTTTTAGCACCAGCTTCGATAGCCATATTGGCAATTGTTAAACGGTCAGTGATATTGAGTTCTTTGACACCTTCGCCAGCAAATTCTAATGCTTTATATAAAGCTCCGTCTACACCGATCATGCCGATTAAAGTGAGCATAACATCTTTACCACAGATATATTTAGGTTTTTTACCAGTGATATTGACTTTGATAGTTTCAGGAACTTTGAACCATGCTTCACCAGTAGCAAGGGCAACGCCTAAATCTGTAGAACCAACACCTGTGGAAAATCCACCTAAGGCACCATATGTACAAGTATGAGAATCTGCACCGATAGTTACCATACCAGGAGCTACAATACCTTTTTCTGGTAAAATTACATGTTCAATACCTACACGACCAATTTCAAAGTAGTTTACAATATTATGTTTATGTGCAAAATCACGAACAATTTTAGCAAGTCCAGCGGATTTGATATCTTTATTTGGTGTAAAATGGTCAGGCACAAGAGCTATTTTTGTATTATCAAAAACAGGTTTGCCAATTTTTTCAAATTCTTTAATTGCAGGTGGAGCAGTTACATCATTTGCAAGTACCATATCAAGTTTGCAATTGATGAGCTGTCCAGGTTTTACCACATCAATTCCAGCATGTTTAGCCAAAATTTTTTCGGTCATAGTCATACCCATGAAAATCACTCCAATATCGTTTATTTTAAGTTAACAAATTAACAATGTCATTAAAAGATATGATATTACAAGTGGAAAAATTTTGTCAAGAGTAATATTTTAGCGAGAAAAACGGTAAAACTTTGGGTAAAACTATATTACTAGGGAGATTTTTTCTTTTTCTAGGAAAGTAAAAACGGACTTTTGATTTTTAGTATAGGAAATTTGTTTTTGCTAAAAGTATGATGAATTGTCAATCCAAGTGCGACACTTCTTTTAAAAATAAATTAAATGGATTATCCCAATTTAAACATTTTCTTGGTCTACTATTTAATAGTATTAATTTTTCTATTAAATCATCATTAGATATTTGTCCTAAATCTGTTTTCTTTGGATAATATTCTCTTAATAACCCATTTGAATTTTCGTTACTACCTCTTTGCCATGCTGCATAAGCATCTGCAAAATATACTTTTATATTTAATTTTTCTACTTCTTTGTAACATGCAAATTCTTT
>NZ_FOCY01000051.1:0-8430 GCF_900110235.1 Megamonas sp. Calf98-2
TTTTAAAGTATTTAGCTTACAATGAGATTGGTTCAACATTAGATACACTTCTTTGTGATGAAATACTTAGAAATGTACTCTTGTTGAACTTTTTTTGCAAGTAAAAATTTTAACTAGCACAATACGTAATTAATAATATCTTTGGCAATAATGAAGATGCTGTTAATTATAAATTGGTAAATATTGAAGAAAAAACTTTATCTAATGCAGGTAAAACTATATTAAACATGACTAAGGCTAATTATGATGTAGCGCTCTTCATGGGACGATTAGATAAACGCATGGGTGATGTGCATTATTTAAATAAAAATGATGATGGTATATGGTTTAGACTTCGTCATGATAGAATTGAAAAAGATTTAGGATATACTGTTGATGGGAATATGTATGAATTAGGATATGATAAACTTTTTCTTAGAGACGATGGTCAAGAACGTTTAGGATTAGCTTTTGATTATATGAAAGGGTCTACTTCTTATGATGATATAGCTGGCAAAGGAAATAATAGTAGAAAAGGTATCTGGCTTTATGATACATGGATTGGTGATGATGGTCATTATAGCGATTATATTTTGAAATGGGGTCATTTAGAAAATGATTTTGAAATAGTTGATACCAAAAAATTGAATTTAATTAAAGGAAATTACGATAATGATGTATTTTCTGCTAGTGCAGAATATGGCTATATGAAAAATTTAAAAAATGATTGGTATATCACTCCTCAAGTTTAATTACAATTAGCTAAAGTAACAGGCGCAGATTACATTACAAATCAAAATACTAATGTGCATGTAGATAATATTGATAGTATTATCGGTAGAGCAGGATTTAAATTAGGCAAAAATTTTGGTGATAATAAGAAAAATACTTTTTATCTAAAAGCAGATATATTACGAGAATTTTTAGGCGAACAATTTGTATCAGTTAAAGATGTTACTTCTGATAATGAATATGTTGGTTTTAAATATGACCATAGTGGTTATTGGTATGATGTTGGTTTTGGCTTTAATATTGAAACTAAAAAAGATTCATATGCATTCTTAGATATTGAACGCAGATTTGGCAATGGAAATAAAAATTCATATCAAATTAATGCTGGTTTTTACTGGGCTTTGTAATTGAGAATTTATAACTTGTAATCAAAGATATAGATATGCTATTATAGTACTATAGCAGGTTTAAGTTTGTGGGGAGGATAAATATGTTATTGACTATTTTGATGATTATAGATGCGTTAGTAGCAATTGGCTTGATTGCTTCTGTGCTTATGCAAGAAGGTAAAACTGCAGGCATGGGAAGTTTATCAGGACAAAATGAAACAGCTTTTAGTAGCAGTGCTCGCGGTATGGACGCATTAATGGCCCGTTTCACTGTGTTTTTTGCTGTACTGTTTATGATAATTACTTTAATCATAGCTAAAATGGTAGCATAAAAAACTATTCTCTATCTATTTGAATTAATTTAAAGTAGATAGAGATTTTTTTTTATCAAATAGTGTAATATTTTATTTAATAAGTCATTTATAATAATATTTTAAAATTTAGGAGGTATTTTTATGATTACTAGTGGTGCAGAGCCATTTTTGTTACCTGGAGGTTCAAAGGGTGTATTATTGATACATGGATTTACAGGCTCGCCTTCTGAAATGATATTATTAGGAAATTATTTATACAGACAAGGTTATACTGTATTAGGTGTGCGCTTAGCTGGTCATGGTACGACTGTAGAAGAAATGGCTAATACTAATTGGCATGAATGGTATCATAGTGCATGTGATGGATATCATTTATTGCGTGGCATTTGCAGTGAAATATCTGTAATCGGTCTATCTATGGGCGGTTTATTAGCTATGCGAATTGGCAGGGATTTCCCTGTGAAAAAAATAATTTCAATGTCTGCTCCTGTATATATAGCTAATGAACGCAATTTAAGATTTTTACCACCACTTGAAAAATCAGTGGGACGATATCAGCGTAAAAATAGACGAGAATTACCTGAACTAGCTAAAAGATACAATGTATCTTATAATAAAATGCCACTTGTCTGTGTGCATCAATTGTTGGAGATAATAGCCAAAACAAAAGAAATTCTACCAGAAATTTCAAAACCAATTTTGATTGTTCAAAGTAAAAATGACCATACAGTAAAAGAAGAAAGTGGTCAATATATTTATGACCATATTGGTAGCAAGGATAAACAATTATTTAAATTAATTTTTTCAGGTCATTTAGTTACTTTAGATATTGAACATGATAAATTATTTAATAAAATAGAGAATTTTTTGAAATAAATTATTTAGAGGTTAGATAGAGGATAAATTTATGAGTTTACAAGAAAAAATAATGAAATATATGCAAACTAAAGCTAAAAGACCGATGAGTCAGGAAGATTTATTATATGCTTTGGCTTTAGAAGCAGATGAAATAAAACAATTACCCTCTGCGATGGAAGAATTAGAGCGAAAAAATCTATTAATTCAAAATCGAAGCGGTTTATTTGGTTTACCAAAACATATGAATTTAGTTGTAGGGAAAATGAGTATCACGTCTAAAGGATTTGGTTTTGTTATTCCAGATAATGGGCTAGAAGAAGGTAAAGCTAAAGTTGATGATATTTTCATTCCTGCTGGTATGTTAAATTCAGCAATGAATAATGATAAGGTTTTAGTGCGTATCACTACTGAAAGAAGTAGTTTCACTAAGCGTGAAGGCGAAGTTATTCGCATATTAGAACGTGCTAATAATAAAGTTGTAGGTACATTTGAAAGCAGTAGAACTTTTGGTTTTGTAGTTCCAGATGATAGCCGTTTAAATCAAGATATTTTTATTGAAGGTCGTAATTTTAATGGGGCAAAAGTAGGCATGAAAGTAGTTGCTGAAATCACTAAATGGCCGACAAAAAATCATAGTCCAGAAGGGAAAATTATAGAAGTTCTTGGGAAAATAGGTGCACCTGGCGTAGATATTTTATCAGTAATGCGTCAATATGATTTATCAGAGCAATTTCCTGTAGATGTACAAGAAGAAGCTAAACAGATTGAGCAAGTACCTAGTAAGGCAGAATGCAATAAACGCAAGGATAGACGCCATTTACAAATTGTAACTATTGATGGTGAAGATGCCAAAGATTTAGATGATGGTGTTTATGCAGAAAAATTGCCAAATGGGAATTTTTTCTTAGGTGTATATATTGCTGATGTTAGTCATTATGTAAAAGCATTTTCACCTTTAGATAAAGAGGCATATAATCGCGGTACAAGTGTATATTTAGCAGATAGAGTAATCCCTATGTTGCCTGTGGAGTTGTCCAATGGTATTTGTAGTTTAAATGCTGGCGAAGATAGACTTTCCATGTGTGCGGAAATGGAAATTGACGCAAATGGCTCTGTTATTAAATACGATATTTTTCCTACAGTTATTCATGTATATCGTCGATTAACGTATAAATTAGTAAATCGCATCTTAGTGGAAAAAGATACGCAAATGATTGAGGACAATCAAGATATTTTACCATTGTTACACAATTTAGAAGTTGTATATAAAGTTTTAAATAAACGACGTCAAATGCGTGGAGCTATAGATTTTGATATTCCTGAAGTTAAGGTAAAATTGAATGCCAAAGGTCAAGCAGTAGGTCTTGTAAAACGTGAACATGGATTAGGTGAATCTATCATTGAAGAATGTATGTTAGTAGCTAATGAAACAGTAGCTGAGCATATGGCTAGAAAAGAATTGCCTTTTATTTACCGTGTGCATGAAGAACCTGTAGAAGATAAAATGCTTGCCTTAAATGAATTATTAGCTAATTTTAATTTGCATTTAAATCGCAACACTGAAGGTGAAATTGAACCTAGAGCTGTTCAAGAAGTATTAAGTTCTATTAAAGGAAAGTCAGAAGAAAAAATTATTTCTGCTGTAGCTTTGCGCAGTATGCAACAAGCTAAATATAAAGCAGAAAATTTAGGACATTTTGGCTTAGCTGCTAAATACTATACGCATTTTACTTCACCAATTAGACGTTATCCAGATTTAATCGTTCATCGTTTATTAAAAGAACAATTAAATGGAAAAATGACAGCAGAACGTCAAGAAAAATTAAAATCAAGATTACCTGAAGTGGCTACACATACATCTAAACAAGAGCGTGTGGCTACAGAAGCAGAACGCGAGACAACTTTAATTAAGGAAATTGAATATATGGCTCGTTTCTTGGGTGATGAATTCCAGGGTATTATCAGTGGCGTTACTGCTTTTGGTATTTTTGTAGAATTAGATAATGGCGTAGAAGGTTTAGTCCATGTTTCTACCATGGTAAATGATTATTATGAATATGTAGAGAAAGAATATGCACTCGTTGGCGAAATGACTAATTTCAGATATCGTTTAGGTGATGAAGTAACTGTTATTTTGACAAGAGCAAGTATTAAAGAACGTTCTATTGATTTTATTTTAAAAGATAATGGTAAGATGCCACTTGTTTTTGAAGATGATATAATCGCTAAACCATTTTTTACAGAAATCAATAATAATGTGAAAAAAGATTTAAAGATTAAAGAAAACTTTTCTAAAGAAAATAAAGCAAGCAAAAAGCAAGCGGATAAATATAAACGCAAAAAACGTAAAGATAAAGAGCATAAAAAAATAGAGGAAAAAAGAAAGAAATCTATTACAAAAATAGAAGGTAAGAAAAAAGATAACAAGAAAAGTGCTTTTTATGATAAAATTTATACGAAGAAAACTCGTAAAAAAAATGGCACCAAAGAACGTGTGCGTGATAGAGTTTCAAAAGGCAAACGCCGTAAAAAATAAATATTTTAGACAATAAGTAAGGTTGATTTTATGGGAAAGAAAAATGCAAGTGTAAAAATTGTTTGTGAAAATAGAAAGGCTCGTCATGATTATTTTATTCATGAAACATATGAAGCTGGGATTGTTTTGGTAGGTACAGAAGTTAAATCTCTTCGTGCAGGTAAAGCTAATTTAAAAGATAGCTTTGCTAAAATCAAAAACAATGAAATCTTTTTGGATAATATGCATATCAGTCCTTATGAGCAGGGTAATATTTTCAATCATGATCCACTTCGTGCTAGAAAATTACTTATGCATAAAATAGAAATAGTAAAATTATCCAGTAAAATTAAAGAAAAAGGTTTTACATTAGTACCATTAAAAGTTTATTTTAGCAAAGGTAGAGCAAAAGTGGCTTTAGGACTTGCTACTGGTAAGAAAAATTATGATAAACGTCAAGCTTTGGCAGAAAAAGCTGCTAAACGTGATGTAGAACGTGCATTGAAGGAACGTCAAAAATATTAAATATAGCTAAGTGAGATGGTGATTAATTATTTATGTGGGAAAAGATAAAATCTATATTAACTACTACTAAATATCAAGTTAGAATTGGCTTGGCTGTAGTATTAATATTTTTAGGCGGATATAATTTATTTTTCATCGGCGATGATGAAGGACATGGCGATAATATTTCTATAAAAATAGAAAGTGGCATGTCTACAGAAGAAATTGCTCAAAATTTGCAAGAACATGCTATAATAAACAATGGTCTTGGTTTTCGCATTTTAGCTCGTTTGGAAGGTAAGGATACTCAATTTAAAGAAGGTATTTATTATTTTCGTGTGGGTATGAATATAAATTCTGTTCTTGATAGATTGGTTCAAGGGCCAGAAAATCAAGTAGTTAGAATAACTATTCCAGAAGGCTTCACTGTAGAAGATATTGCTAATTTATTAGAAAAAGAAAATTTGACTACAAAAGAGGAATTTTGCAAGGTAGCAAAAGATTATACTCCATATGATTATATGAAGGAAGCTACAGAAAATAAGGATATCAAATATGCTGTAGAGGGATTTTTATTTCCTGATACTTACGATATTGATAGGTCTTATGGTGCAAAACAAATCATGCAAATCATGGTAGATAATTTTGACCATAGATTAAATAGTGAAATGCGTGAACGTGCTAAAGAGGAAAATTTATCTATTTTCGAATTGGTAACTATGGCATCTTTGGTGGAAAAAGAAGCTAAGTTTGCAGAAGATAGACCAATTATCGCTGATGTATTTTTCAAACGACTAGAAAATCATATGATGCTACAATCTGATGCGACTATTCAATATGCTTTAGATGAACATAAGGAAGAGTTTAGCATTGAAGATACAAAACTAGATTCTCCATATAATACGTATCAACATGAAGGTTTGACTCCAGGGCCAATTGGAAATCCAGGTCTTGCTTCTATTGAGGCTGTGTTATATCCAGCAACTACAGATTATTTGTATTTTGTTGCAGATAGTGAAGGTCATAATCATTATAGTGTAACGTATGATGAACATTTAAAAGTTATTGAAGAAATATATGGTGAATAAATAATAAGTAAGAGGAATTAAAACGTGGAAGCTTTATTTAAGCAAATGGAAGATTTTGCGAAAGAAAATAAAGTACCAATCATTAATGAAAATGGCAGAAAGGTTTTTATTGAGATAATAAAAAAATATAAGCCACAAAGAGTTTTGGAAATTGGTACTGCGATAGGTTATTCTGCATTATTAACTACTTATTATGGTGCAGAAAATGCAAAGATTATTTCTTTGGAATTAGATGAAGAACGCGCAAAACAGGCTCAAGATTTTATAAATCAGTCTGCATATAAAGAGCAGATTGAAATTATTTTAGGTGATGCCGCTGAAAATATAGAAAAGCTAGATAAAAATTATAAATTTGATATGGTTTTTATTGATGCAGCTAAAGGACAATATCCTGATTATTTGCAGAAAGTATTACCATTATTAGCTGATGATGGCATTATTTTAGCTGATAATGTATTATTTCGCGGTTATGTAATGAGCGAAGAAAAGCCACCTCGCCGATATAAGACGATTGTAAAAAGATTGCGTGAATATATTGCTATGGTAAGTGATAAAGATAAATTTACAACAGAGATTTTTGAAAATGGCGATGGTTTGGCTTTAACTAAAAGATTGAAAACTAATTAATTATTTGGAGGAACAATGCAAAATACAATAAAAAAACCTGAATTATTAGCACCAGCAGGAAATTTAGAAAAATTGAAAATGGCTATTTTATATGGAGCAGATGCTGTATATCTTGGCGGAAAACGTTTTGGGCTTCGTGCTTATGGCGGTAATTTTTCTAAAGAAGAAATGATTGAAGGCGTTAAATTTGCTCATGAACGTGGTAGAAAAGTTTATGTAACAGCAAATATTTTTCCGCATAATAATGATATAAATGAAATTTTACCATATCTACAAGAATTGGTAGAGGTTGGTGTTGATGCTGTTTTAGTATCTGATATCGGTTTATTCATGCTCATTAAAAATGAAGTGCCAAATCTTGAAGTTCATATCAGTACACAGGCTAATAATACTAACTGGAGAGCTGTTAAAGCATGGCAAGATTTAGGCGCAGAACGTGTTGTATTAGCTCGTGAACTTTCTTTTGCTGAAATAAAAGAAATTCGCGAAAAAACTGATGTGGAATTAGAAATGTTTGTACATGGTGCAATGTGTATTTCTTATTCTGGCCGTTGCTTAATCAGCAATTATTTAACAGGTAGAGATTCTAATCGTGGAGCATGTACTCAACCTTGCCGTTGGAAATATAATTTAACTGAAGAAAAACGTCCTGGTCAATTTTTTCCTGTAACTGAAGATGAAAATGGAACATATTTCTTTAATTCTAAAGATATGTGTTTACTTCCTTATCTAAAAGATATCATCGAATGTGGTGTAGATAGCTTAAAAATTGAAGGTCGTATGAAATCTATTCATTATGTAGCTAGTGTAGTAAGTGCATACCGTCATGCTATCGATAGTTATTTTGAAAATCCAGAAGAATTTACAATCAAACAGGAATGGATAGATGAATTAAATAAAGTTTCTCATCGTGAATATACAAGTGGTTTCTCTTATCATAAAACTTCTTGTGATGATCAAATTTATAACACAACATCTTATGAACATACATCTGATTTTGTAGGCTTAGTACTTGATTATGATGAAGAAACAAAAATTGCTACTATACAGCAACGCAATCATTTAACAGTTGGACAAGAAATAGAATTCTTCCAACCTGATGCACCTTTATTTAAACAAACTATTACAGAAATGTTTAATGATGAAGGTATTTCCATAGAAGTAGCACCACATCCACAACAGATTATTACTATGAAAATGGATAAACCTGTTGTGCCATATACAATTTTAAGACGTGATGTAGATAATAAAGAAGAATAATAATATAAAAAGAGCGTTATAGTCATGTTGAACTGCACCCCAAAAGTTGGACACAAAACAACTTTTGGAGGTGCAGTTTTTTTATGACTAAATACTCAAATGAATTTAAAGTTAAAGCAATTAAAATGGTTTTAAAAGGAAATTCTATTTCTCATGTAGCTAAA
>NZ_FOCY01000052.1:0-7619 GCF_900110235.1 Megamonas sp. Calf98-2
CTTCCATCTCGATTAAATCGACGTGAAGCTCCTGACAAATATTATTAATCAACTCCTTTAATCGTTCATCAACACCATTGTTCAACACTTTTCTACGATATTTAGGACAAAATACTACATGATATTTACAAGAATATACTATATTATTATTTGATTTATATTTCATAAAAGTATTATATAACTATTAAAAATATAATACAATAAAAAACAATGATATCGAATCATTGTTTTTTAGCGAGCTTATATCCCCATAAATAAATTTAGGGGCTTTACGCTCGCATTTGGTAATGTAAATTCATCTTTTACATTTTCCCAAAGTTGTGTGCAAATTTCATCTATCATACCATCTGTGAGATTATTAAAAGACTCTACACATTTTTCAGCACATTCTTTTAACTTATCGTCATTTATATAAATGCTTAATCTATGCTTATGTTCATCATCTTGAAAAAATTTACTTTGAAAACTACCTTCACCATTTTCATTCGACCAATAAGTCATAAAATAATTTCTCCTCAAATTTTAATTTAATAAATTTACTACTTTATTAACTTCATTCTACCATATTTAAAATACCTTAATATAAATAACTGCTAAAATTCATTCAATATTAATTACAATTTTACAATTTACAAACAGCCTTAATAATCATGCTTTTAGTTAAATAGAAAAAGTTAATAAATAAAAAACACTTGACAAATTCAACAGAATAGTTTAATGTATACATATCGTAAAGTTGTAAACATGAAATCAAATATAATAAATCCTATGAACAGACAAGTAACTTATAGCAAAAAACTACAGAGAGCTGATGGTTGGTGCAAATCAGTGTGATGTTATAGTGAACATCATCTGGGAGGATTTTGACTGAAAAGTAATTATACTTAGTAAGTCAAAACGGCTTTTCCTCGTTATTGGAAAATACATTTGTATATTCTAATTATCAATTAATTGTTATAAATGTATTCTGAGTGTTGCTATTATTAGCAAAATTTGGGTGGTACCACGGATTTAAAAAGTTCGTCCCTTAGAAATATATATGAAATATATATTTCTAAGAGATGAACTTTTTTATTATATTAATGCATGTTTGCATAAATTTATAAAGTATTTTTTAATACAAAAGATACAAAAGGAGATTTTTTATTATGGCAAAAATTTATTATCAAGAAGATTGTAATCTTAACTTATTAAAAGGTAAAAAAATTGCTGTCATCGGCTATGGTAGTCAGGGTCATGCACATGCGTTAAATTTAAAAGAATCTGGTTTAGATGTTGTTGTAGGTCTTTACAAAGGAAGTAAATCCTGGGCTAAAGCAGAAGCTCAAGGTTTTGATGTTTTCACAGCTGCTGAAGCTGCTGCTCAAGCAGATGTTATCATGGTTCTTATCAATGATGAAAAACAAGCAAAAATGTATAAAGAATCTATCGAACCAAATTTAACAGCTGGTAAAATGCTCATGTTCGCTCATGGTTTTGCTATTCATTTCAATCAAATCGTTCCACCAAAAGATGTTGACGTTACTATGATTGCACCAAAAGCTCCTGGTCATACAGTTAGAAGCGAATATTTAAGAGGTCGTGGAACTCCATGTCTTGTTGCTGTATATCAAGATGCTACAGGCAACGCTTTAGATTTAGCTCTTGCTTATGCAAATGGTCTTGGTTGCTCTAGAGCAGGTGTTCTTAAAACAACTTTCAAAACCGAAACAGAAACTGACCTCTTTGGTGAACAAGCTGTTCTTTGCGGTGGTGTTTGCGCTTTAATGCAAGCTGGTTTTGAAACATTAGTTGAAGCAGGTTATGACCCACGTAATGCATATTTTGAATGTATTCATGAAATGAAACTTATTGTTGACCTTATCTATGAAAGCGGTTTTGCTGGTATGCGTTATTCTATCTCCAATACTGCTGAATATGGTGATTATATCACTGGTCCAAAAATCATTACAGAAGATACTAAAAAAGCTATGAAGAAAATTCTTTCTGATATTCAAGATGGTACTTTTGCTAAAGATTGGCTCATGGATAACCAAACTGGTTGTGCTCATTTCCTTGCTATGCGTAAACGTGCAGCTGAACATGAATGCGAAAAAGTTGGTGCTGAACTTCGTAAACTTTATAGCTGGAATGATTCCGATAAACTTATCAACAATTAATAGCGGCGATATATAAAGCAAAAAGAGATGCTGCAAAGCATCTCTTTTTTTATCAAAATATTTGATTACATATATAAAGGAGGAAAAATTCATGCAAATAAACGGCGCTCAAGCAATTATTGAATGTTTGAAAAAAGAAAATGTAAATCTTGTTTTTGGTTACCCTGGCGGTGCTGTTTTGACATTATATGATGCTTTATATCAAAATAAATTTCCTCATATTCTAACCAAACATGAACAAGGTGCTATTCATGCTGCTGACGGTTATGCTCGTTCTAGTGGAAAAGTTGGAGTATGTTTTGCTACATCTGGTCCAGGTGCTACCAATTTAATCACAGGTATTGCGACAGCTAATATAGACTCTATTCCTATCGTTTGTATTACAGGACAGGTTGCTACTCATCTAATCGGTAAAGATTCTTTCCAAGAAGCCGATGTATGTGGTATTACAGCACCTGTAACTAAACATAATTACTTAATAAAAAAAGTTAGCGATTTACCACGAGTATTTAAAGAAGCATTCCATATTGCTTCTACTGGTAGACCTGGCCCTGTTGTCATTGACATTGCTAAAGATGTATTTGAAGCGGAAATAGATTTTGAATATCCTACAGAAGTTAATCTTCGTGGATATAAATTACAAAAAGATGGCAATACAGACGATATTGATACTTTAATCGAAGCTGTAAAAACTGCTGAAAAACCTGTTTTATTTGTCGGCGGTGGTGTTATTTCTTCAAATACTTCTGCGTATATCAAACAATTAACTGAAATAACTGGCATTCCTGTTGTTGAAAGCCTTATGGGTAGAGGTTCTATTCCATGCGACCAATTAGAATCCTTAGGCATGGTAGGTATGCATGGTACTTATACAGCAAATATGGCAGTAATGGAATGTGATTTATTAATTGCTTTAGGCGCTCGTTTTGATGACCGTGTTACTGGTAAAGTTTCCGAATTTGCCCCTAATGCCAAAATCGCTCATTTTGATATTGATAGTGCGGAAATAAATAAAAATGTACATGTAGATTATCCTGTTGTCGGTGATTTACGTTGGTCTTTACCTTTATTCACAGCTAAACTTTCTATCATTGGTGCACAATTAAAAGATCAATATAAACCTTGGCGTGATTACATCTTTGAAATGAAACATTTCAATCCTTTATTATATCGTGATGATGAAAATTTAATCATGCCTGAAAATATTATCACTAATATCAGTAAAATTTGTGATGAAAACACTATTGTAGTAACAGATGTTGGTCAGCATCAAATGTGGGCAGCACAATATTATAATTTACAAAAATCTCGCAAATTTATCACTTCTGGTGGACTTGGTACTATGGGATTTGGTCTTCCTGCTGCAATTGGCGCTAAACTTGCAAATCCTGATAAAAAAGTAGTTTTATTTACTGGTGATGGTAGTATTATGATGAATTGTCAAGAATTTGCTACTGTTGCTGATTATAATTTAGATATAAAAGTAGTAGTACTCAATAACCATATGCTTGGCATGGTTGCTCAATGGCAACGTATGTTCTACAATCATCATTATTCTCATTCTGTATTGAGAGGTAAAACTGATTTAGTAAAATTAGCTCAAGCTATGGGTGTAAATGGTTATCGCATTGATAATAAAACTACATTCAATGAACAATTAGCTAATTACATCAATAGTGATGGCGCTTATCTCATTGATATATTAATTCCTGATGAAGAAAATGTATTCCCTATGGTTCCCGCTGGTGGACGACTTGATCAAATGGTATTGGAGGCAGAACAATGAAATATCAATTAACACTATTAGCTGAAGATACTCCTGGAGTATTGAGCCATATTGTTTCCCTTATCAGCAGACGTTCATTTAATATCAATACCTTATCTGTAGGCTATACAGAAGAAGAACATGTTACTAGAATGAGCTTTGTCTTGACTGCTGATAGTGAAAATGAAGTAGAACAAGTTATGAAGCAAATCAATAAACTCATTAATGTAATCAAAATCGTTAATTTGACTCATATTGATTCAATCAATCGTGAACTTGTGATGATAAAAGTAAAAGCTGACCCTATAACTAGAAATGATATTGTAAATATAGTAAATATCTTCCGTGCAAAAATAGTTGATATCAATCGCGAAACACTCGTTATTGAATTAACTGGCGACCATACAAAAATTGATGCCCTTTGTGAAATGCTTGCAGATTATGAAGTAATCGAAGTAGCTAGAACTGGTACACTTACTATGTCCCGTGGTACTATTCCTGTAAAAAATATGTAATATATAAAATAAAGACATTCTTTTTTATAAATTTTAATTTAAAATTTGATATAGAAGAGAATGTCTTTTTATTTTTATTAAATTTAAAGAGGTGATTTCTGTGATATTAAATGTTTTAGTAGATAATAATACTTTTATTGATAAATATTTTTTAGGTGAACCTGCACTTAGTTATTTCATTGAGTTAAATAATAAAAAAATTTTTTTAATACAGGATATTCAGACATTTTTTAACTAACGCAAGTAAAATGAATATTTCTTTAGCTAACTTAGATTATATTGTTTTATCTCATGGCCATAGCGACTATACTGGTGGGCTAAAAAGTCTTTTACATAAATATAATCTAGAAAAGACAAAATTAATAGCTCATCCTCAAATTCTTTATCCTAAATGAAAAAATAATATAGATATTAGAATGTCTATGTCTTTTGATGAATTATCATATAAATTAGAGCCTATACTTACAAAAGAGCCATATTGGACTGATGACAATCTTGTATTTTTAAGTGAAATTCCCACTAAATTTCCATTCGAACGCATAAAAGTGGAAGAAGTTTTTAAAGATAATCAATGGCAAGATGATTTAAATTTTGATGATAGTGCTATGGTTTATAAAGGCAAAGACGGATTAGTTATCATAACTGCTTGTTCTCATAGTGGAATTTGTAATATTATCGAATATAGTAAATCTTTATTTCCTAATACAAAAATTCACAGTATTATTGGTGGTTTTCATCTATTAAAAGTCGATGATAAATTAAGAAAAACTATTGATTATTTAAAAGAACAAGATATCGATATTATTTATCCTGCCCATTGTACTTGCCTTCAAGCAAAAATTCAAATGGCTAAGTATATGAACATTCAAGAAGTTGGCGTTAATTTAAAATTAGAGTTCAAATAAAAAGAGTACAGATAAATTCTGTACTCTTTATTTCTGTTTATATTTATATTTCTATTTTTATATTTATTTTTTCTTTTTAAGCATATAACCTATAGCTAAAATAATAATCCATAAAGGTAAAATATACAAAGCATTTCTAGTATCAGAGATTTGATACATCATAAATGCAATAAAAATTAAAAATACAATACATAAATAATTGATGATTGGATAACCAATAGATTTAAAATGTAAATCTTTATCTTGCCCTAAACGAGCTTTAGCTTTTCTAAATTTCAAATGTGTAACAATGATGATAAACCAACTAACAAGTACTGCTGCTACTGCAATAGAAACTAGATACATAAATACTTTTCCAGGGAAAAGATAATTTAAAACTACTGCGATTAATGTAATTCCTGAAGAAATAAAAATACCAACCATTGGCACGCCATTTCTAGTTAAAGCAGTTAAAATCTTAGGAGCATTTCCTTGACTAGCTAAACCATATAACATGCGTGAATTACTATAAATAGCACTATTATAAACAGATATAGCTGCTGTTAATACTACTATATTCAATAAATTTGCTGCAGCAGGTATACCAATATTAGAGAAAATCTGTACAAATGGACTTGCTTCTAATCCTACTTCATTCCATGGATATAAAATCATTAAAACGACTAAAGTACCAATATAAAAAATAAGAATTCGCCAAATAACTTGGTTTATAGCTTTAGGGATAGATTTTTGGGGTTCATCTGCTTCACCTGCAGTAATACCGATTAATTCTATACCGCCAAAAGAGAACATAACTACCACTAAAGAAAGAGCAAGACCCCACCAGCCATTTGGCAAGTAACCACCATGACTCCAAAGATTGCTGAGATTTTCAGGAAATGTTCCCATATCTGTACAAATAATATATATACCAAAAATAATCATACAGCAAATAGCAACTACTTTAATAATAGCTGTACAAAATTCAAATTCACCATATAATTTTACATTGATTAAATTAATCACTGTGATGATAATTAAACAAATAAGAGCAGAAAGCCATTGTGGTACATCTGGCAACCAATAATTTATATAAATACCTACAGCTGTTAATTCTACCATACTAACGATGACATAATTCATCCAATAATTCCAACCAGATAAAAAGCCTACGAATTCATGCCAATAAGTATTTGCATATGAGCTAAATGAGCCGGAAACTGGATTATCTACAGCCATTTCCCCTAACATACGCATAATAAAAAATATTACACAGCCACCAATTAAATAAGATAGTGAAATAGCTGGCCCAGCCAATTGAATTGTTGAAGCCGAACCATAAAATAGACCTGTACCAATAGCGCCACCTAAAGCAATCATCTGTAAATGACGATTTTTCAAACCACGCTTTAGACTTTGCTGTGAATTTGTTTTCATTTTAATTCCCTCCATCAATCAAATAAGGTAATTAATTAAAAACCCTGTAGGTTTTCTATTCCTACAGGGTTTAATTATTAATAGTACAAATAGATGTTACTATTATACACTATTTTATTTGTAATTTAAAAGACCTTTTTCACCAGCAACAACATTTTGTTCAATTTTAAAAACTTCAACTTTATTATTGCCAGTAAAAGCAATAGGAGATACGAGTGATTTACCTGCTTCTTGTACAGCTTCTAAATCCACAACTACTAAAACATCACCTTGTTTTACTTCATCACCAACTTTTATATTAGAAGAAAAACCTTCGCCTTCCATTTCAACTGTATCAATCCCAATATGAATTAATACTTCTGTGCCGTCTTCTTTAGCTTCTAAACCAAAAGCATGACCAGTAGGAAAAGCAGCTGTTACTTTAGCATCAAAAGGTGCAACAACTGTACCATCTGTTAATTCAATACCGCAACCATCACCCATCATTTTTTGAGCAAATGCAGGGTCTGGAATATCGCTCATAGCCACCACTTTACCTGTCATCGGTGAAACAAAATTTTTTTCATTAGACTGAAATAGTTTTGAAAATAATCCCATTTATTTATCCTCCAAAATCTTAAACATACTACTTACGTTTTTTATTTATTATATACTAAGCTAGTATTACATTGCAATAAATATTCTAAATCATCATTAATTTTTGCAATTTAATTTCAAAATTTACTATAAAAAAAGACTTAATCTGTGATGTGCACCCAAAATATTGGACATATTAATTAGGCTACTAATTGAAACTTAATTCTGTATTCTACAGGACTAAGTCCTTTTAGTTTTATCTTTATCCGTTTTGTATTATAAT
>NZ_FOCY01000050.1:0-8697 GCF_900110235.1 Megamonas sp. Calf98-2
AACATCATTATATTTACTAGAGTGAGAAGAATTTTTACGACGTTTAAGATAGTTATTGTGAGCAGATATAGAGACATATTCATTTTTAATTTTATTACGAGATAGTTCTCGAGCAATAGTAGAATGATGACGATGCAAAAATTTAGCAATAAAACGAGTAGAATAACCTAAAATAGAAAGAACCTCTATACGAATACGTTCAGATATGGTAAGATGATGATAGCTCATTATGAATTTTCCTTTCGTGTGGATTTGGTGTGGTAACTTTATTTTACACGAAAATTCATAGTGAGTTTTTTATTTTTCTAGGTGTCGCACTTCATTATACAATCTATCACATGAAAATATCTTGACTATCAAGAAAAATAGTATATAATATTAATTAATAATAATTATTTTTTAGTTAGATTTAAAAAATAAGAAAGTAAATTGGAAAGGAAGCGGTTTGAATGGAATTAAAAGGCAGTAAAACAGAACAAAACTTATGGGCGGCATTTGCTGGTGAATCTCAGGCACGTAATAAATATACGTACTATGCTTCTAAGGCAAAAAAAGATGGTTATGTTCAGATTGCTAAAATTTTTGAAGAAACAGCTGCAAATGAAAAAGAACATGCTAAAATTTGGTTTAAATTAGTAGATAAAGTTGGTACTACTGAAGAAAACTTAAAAGCAGCAGCTGCTGGTGAACATGAAGAATGGACTTCTATGTATCCAGAATTCGCAAAAGTAGCACGTGAAGAAGGTTTCACTCGCATTGCTAACCTCTTTGAAATGGTTGCTAAAATTGAACAAGAACATGATGCTCGTTACAATTTATTATTAGCAAATATTCGAGAAGATAAAGTTTTCAAACGCAATGAAAAAATGATTTGGATGTGTTCAAACTGTGGTCATGTATATGAAGGTACAGAAGCTCCAGAAATTTGTCCTGTATGTGCTCATCCAAAAGCATTCTTTGAAATTAAAGCAAACAATTATTAATTCGGTTATAAAAAAGGCTAGTTAGATTATATCTAACTAGCCTTTTTATTTTATATTTTATTTTAACCGAATATATAAGCAACTACTGTATATAAGAATAGAAGTAAAATAATACCCATAAAGAAAATCTGTGCCTTATAGAGCCATTCTCTAACGTTATCAGACACTTTTGCATGACGATTAGCATACATAATTACTAAAGCAATTTCTAAAACTAAGTAAGTAGCAAAGCTTATTGGAGCTAAAATTAAACTTTCCCACATAGTTACTAATAATAAGAAGTTAATGACGATTAATAGGATTAACCAAATATCTTTACCGTACTTTTTCTGTTCTTTAGGTGCATTTTGTTGTTCTTTTGTTTTAGTAATTTTATTACTAATTCGTTTACTCATTCTAGCCATAGAAAAAACCATCCTCAACATTTTAATTTATGAATAAAGTATAACAAATATAATTTTAGCTCACAAGTTAACAAATAAACAATATTTTTTGTACAAATGTTATTATTTTTTTAGAAAATAATTGATAGTTTGTTACACACTTGTTAAAATAGTTAGTATCTTAAAGATTTTAGGCGACAAACTTTACAGAATAGAGGTTTATAAATATTATGATTAGAGAACATCGAAATCGAGAAAAATTAATAAATTATTACAAAATTTTTATAAATAAGGGGATAACTGACCCTAATGTACATCCATGGATAAAAGAATCATGGGAATTATCTAAGCAATATCAAGTTAATCCTAAAAAAATTCCAGCAACTGCTAGATTATCAGCATATGAATTGGCTCAATTACAAAGCAAACACAGTGATGCTATTGAGTATTTAGATAATTTTATCGACAGTATTGTGGACTTTTTACATGAATATAATCTATGTTTAACTATCATGGATTCAGAATGTACTGTACTAAAAAAATATGCCAATCCAACATCAAGACTTATTGATAGATTAGAAGGCGTAAGCTTAACTACGAAAAACGTAGGTACACTTAGTTGTAATATTGTAAAAGAACATAAAGTACCATTTTGGGTATTTGGCCCAGAAGTTTGGCTTGAAGAATTACATGAAATGAATAGTGGTTCTGTGCCAATTATGGTCAATGGGGAATTAACATATATCGTATCTTTAACTGTAATGGAATATGAAAAAATTCCTCAAGATGTAGTTTTAGCATTATTATTTACATTAAAAACTGCTTTAGAATTAAATATTAGACAATCTTTGAATATCAAAGCCCAAAAAGCTATTTTAGATGCAGCGCCATTTGCTGTATATCATATTATGTCTGAAGATAAAATCGTTTATGCAAATCGCATGGGTGAAGAACGTTTATCCGCTATTAATGCTATAAATGAAAATAAAGAAACAGCTCATTTAAAAGATGTTGTATTGAATTATACACATACTCCTATTTATGATGGGTTCCAAGGCGTTTCTTGTTATAATCGAGAAACTACATGGATTACTAATAATAAAACTTATGAAGATATTACTACTGTTGTACCATTAAAAAATTCTGAAGATGTACAAAGTGTAGTTACAGTATCTATGCCAATTGAAGATTTACGTACTTTAGTAGCTCATGCTTCTGGTTATACGGCAAAATATAGCTTATCTTCTATGGTGGGAGAAAGTAAAGCTTTTGTACAGATGAAAGAACGTGCTTATCGTTTAGCTCGCAATAAAAATCATATTTTATTACAAGGTGAAGCTGGTATTGGTAAACAGCGTTTAGCGCATGGTATTCATATGGCTAGTATGCGTATGGCAGGTCCATTGATTTCTATAAATTGTGCAGATTCTACACCAGAATTATTGGAACAAGATATCTTTGGTGCAGCTACAGATTCTGATGTTAGTCATCCAGGTAAATTAGAATTAGCAAGTAAAGGTACTTTATTCATTGATGAAATTGAAAAATTACCAAGCTCTATTGCTAAAATGTTAGCTAAAGCTTTATCCGAAAAGAAAACTCATCGTATCGGTGAAAGTTTAGAACGCAGTATTGATGTACGCATTATTGCTGCAAGTGATGCAAATTTAAGACGTTTGACTGAAAAAGGTCAATTCGATGAAAAATTATTTAATATAATTTCTCGCAGTATTATACGTGTACCATCACTTCGTTCTCGTAGAGATGATATACCGATGTTATCTATTAACATCATTGAAGAATTGTCTAAACAGCATCAAATGGAACCAAAAGTATTATTACCTGAGTCCTTAGAAGTATTGAAAAATTACGATTGGCCAGGAAATATCAAACAATTACAAAGTGTATTGGAATATTCATTCTTTAATACAAGTGGACATGAAATCTATCCTACAGATATCAACTTAATGGGTAGCGTAAAACCAGATAATAAATGGAAAACAGATAAAGAAATATTCCTCAAAGCATGGAAAGCAGCTGGCGGAAACGTAAGTCGTTTATCTAATCTTTTGAGTGTAAGCCGTGTTACTTTATATCGTTATATTAAAAAATATGGATTGGAAAAATAAAAAAAAGACGTTAATTCTTTAAGAATTAACGTCTTTTTTTTCATAGAAAACTCTAAATTTAATATCTTGATTATAATTACCAAAATTTTTACCAAATAAAGTAAATCCACCTTTATGTTTAGCATCATCAAGGACAGCCATTTTAAATAAAAAAGGAACATCCTTAGTTAATTTTAATGATGATATGGTTATATCAGAAATTTGCTTTCCATCAATAAATGTACCATGCTCATTAATAGATAATAATTTTAATAAACCATATTGATTCCAATTATCTTGCCACCATTCAGGCGTATAGATACCACGTTGATTTTCACCATAATCACCAGGGCTAGTCCATTTTCCAATAAAATGATTATTAAAATAGAAAGATATATCACTTGGCCAATTTTCAGCAACTCCAGGAGCTTCAGAAGATATTTCCATGGTTAATTGAAGTTCTAAAATATTATCATCTTTTTCTAGATAATTAGGTAATCTATATTCAATAAAACCTGTATTAAACCATAAAATGCTAGCATTCATACGTTCTGGATCATCAAAATAACTAGAATTATCTTCTTTACCAATTAAGTTATCTGTAGTAGCTATACCACATGTCGGTGTAATATTATGTGCAATATATTGACCAATAGGAATATCTACTTCATAGAAGTTATCTGTGTTGAATTGATTAACAAGTGAAATTACGAAGCGGTCTTCTTTAACATAACAAGCTTTTCTAGCTTCTTTATTACCAAATAGAGGTTTTATTTCTATTAAATCTGCATCAGTTAAAATTTTTAAATGCTGCGTGATAGCTGCTCTAGATACATTGAAAGTATCAGCTAAATCATTTAAACTAGTACCTTTATTCTTAAAAACATAGTGAAGTATATCTAATCTAAGTGGTGAACTTATTGCTTTAGCAAATAAAAGTGTATCTTTTTTAGTAAAATATTCCCGCATTAAAACATCGTTCCTTAAAATGTATTATGTATATATGATTATACTATATTATGATTTTTTTTGACATATTTTAAGGAATAAAGAATATAGTTTAGAAATTTAATTATAAAGTATAATTAAGTAAATACTAAAATAGAATTTATAATTAATAAAAAAATAAATATTTTAATAAAAAGTATTGACTTTAGAAAAATATAAATGTAATATATTTATCGAAAGAAAAAATAATATAAAATTTTCAATAAATTTAAAAAGTAGGTTGATATTATGAAAGATTATACATATTTAAATCCTGTAGTAACACAAAGAGCAGATCCATATATTTATAAACATATAGATGGATACTATTATTTTTTAGCATCTGTACCTGAATATGACAGAATAGAAATTAGAAAATCAAAAACTATTAATGAATTATTTAAAGCTCCATCAGTAATAGTTTGGAAAAAACATTTAGATGGAGATATGAGTGAATTAATTTGGGCTCCAGAAATTCATTATATAGATAAAAAATGGTATATTTATTTTGCTGCAGCTCCTAATAAAGAAGTTACGGGAATAACTTTTAATCATCGTATGTATGTAATAGAATGTTTAGATGCTGATCCATTGACAGGAACATGGACTGAAAAAGGACAAATTAAAACAGGTTGGGAATCTTTTTCATTAGATGCTACAATATTGCAACATAAAGGAAAACTTTATTATATTTGGGCTCAAGAAGATAGAAATGTAAATTATGAATCACATTCTAATATATATATTGCAGAAATGGAAAACCCTTGGACTTTAAGAACGAAACCTGTAATGTTAACACAGCCTTTATTAGATTGGGAGATAAAAATATTTTGGGTAAATGAAGGACCAGCAATATTGAAAAAAAATGGAAAAATATTTTTAACTTATTCAGCTAGTGCAACAGATGAAAATTATTGTATGGGTATGTTAGTTGTGAATGAAAATGATGATTTATTAGATCCTAAATCATGGAAAAAGTTAGAAAAACCAGTATTTAAAACATCTTATAAAAATAAACAATATGGTCCAGGTCATAATAGTTTTACAGTTTCAGAAGATGGAATGAAAGATTTATTAGTCTATCATGCAAGAAATTATACAGACATTGAAGGAGATCCATTATATGATCCTAATCGTCATACAAGAGTACAAGTTATAGAATGGGATAAAGATGGTTTTCCTATTTTTGGAGAACCTGTAATGGATACAAGAAATGTAGATTTTGATTCTTTAAGAAAAAAGTAGGTGTAATTTATGAGTAAAGTATTTAAAAGAGATTTTTTTAATTATGGTGGAATGTTTTACTTTTATTTTTTTACATGGGCGATAACATTTGCATTTTTACCTATTTGGCTTAAAGATAATGCTCATTTAAATGAAGTACAATCAGGTCTTATTTTTTCTGGTATATCTTTAGCAGCACTTTGTTATCATCCATTTTTTGGATATATTCAAGATAAATTAGGATATAAAAAGAATCTTTTTGCTATTATAGCTGGAGCCATGATTTTTTTTGGTGTATTTTTTAACTGGATATTTATTCCTTTGCTTGAATATAATTTTTGGCTTGGTTTATTTGTTTGTAGTTTTTATATGAGTTTGTGCTTGTATGGAGGCGTCGGTGTAGTAGAATCATATATCGAGCGAGTTAGTCGTAGTAATGGATTTGAATATGGACATGTACGTCTTTTTGGTTCGATTGCAGGAGCAACAGCAAGTTTTGTTGGAGGTATTTTATTTTTACAAAATCCAGAAAGTATTTTTTGGGCAGCTTCTATATCAGGCGCAATATTGTGTGTATTATTGTATTTAGCACCAGTAAAAAAAGATGTTATAGAGAAAACGAAAACTAATAATGCTGTTATTACTAAGAATGATGTATTTAAAATTTTAAAATTAAAAGATTTTTGGTTTTTTGCGTTAATAATTGTTGGAACAGCGGCAATATACGATGTGTTTGATCAACAATTTCCAAATTATTATGTAACTTTTTTTGATACTAAAGCAAATGGAATAGATACATTTAGTAAATTATGTGCAGCTCAAACTGCTATTGAAGCTATTTTAATGATTTTTGCACCAGCATTAGTAAATAAAATTGGAGCTAAAAAAGGTTTATTATTGTTTGGCGTATTAACTTTTATTCGTATAGCAGGAAGTGCAATATTTACGTCAATAACAATGTTATCTATTTTTAGATTAATTGCAGCTTTTGAAATGCCATTAATGTTAGTTTCTGTAATGAAATATATAACACAAGTTTTTGATGTTAGATTATCGGCTAGTGTTTATTTGTTAGGATTTAATTTGGCAAAACAATTAGCTATAGTGATTTTTTCATCTATAGCAGGAGGCATGTATTTGAATTATGGATTTCAGAATACGTATATTATGTTAGGGTCAGCAGTTTTAATAATTACTTTTATTAGTATATTTACTTTGAAAAATATAAAAAAAGATAAAGTTATGATAAATAAATTAGCTGTGGACAAATAATTAATATAAAAAGAAAGCTTGGCATATTAGCCAAGCTTTCTTTTTTATCAATACAATTTTTTATTATATAAATTTATCAATAACGTATGCTATACCATTTTCATCGCAATCTTTGGTGATAAATTGAGCTATATTTTTTACATCATCAATAGCATTTCCCATGGCAACACCAAGACCGGCATACTCAATCATAGCTAAATCATTATCACCATCACCACAGGCCATGATTTCACTTTTATCTATTTGCAGATACTGAGCTAATTTACTTAAGCCTACAGCTTTATTGATATTAGGTAGTGTTATATCCATAGTATATTCAGTATTTTGCTGTAAACCGATTTTATCTTTAAATATATTTGATAATTCATCTTGTATTTTTTGGATATTTCCATTTAAATCACAAACGACTAATTGCGTAACATTTTCTGTATATTTCTCAAATTCATCGCCAACTTCTACTATATTTAATCCTTTTGTGGTTTTATAAGCAAGGAACATATCCATATCTACATAGCGAATATAAATAGTATCACCAATATACCAACGAATATACCAATTTTTTTGATAACATATGGAAATTAATTTTGTTATTGTATCTTTAGGAAAGTGAGCTTCATAGATGCTTTTTCCTGTATTTAAATCTTTAACAACACCGCCATTACAAGATATTACAGGACAATTCATATTTAATTGTTTAGCAAAATAAACAGCAGACGCTGGCATACGACCAGTGGCAATAGTTACATAAATACCTTTATCCATAGCTCTTTTTATAGCTGAGGCATTTTCCTCGGAAACAAGTTTTTGTCGATTAAGCAAAGTACCATCCATATCTAAGGCTATTAATTTTATGCTCATAAAATATTTTCTCCTTTAACTTTGTCATTAAAATCCCAAAATAGTGAGCAATTGGCTTTGGCTAATGCTGTGACAATAGCTTTTGGGGGCATTTTTGTAGTCAATACGATATCTACATCGCTTAATTTACCAAATTTATAAGCAGGTTGCAAGAGAAATTTTCCCGAATCTGCAAGAACGCAGACAAGTGCGGAATTTTTGGCAATTAAATGTTTGATAGCAGCATCTTCATTTTCAAAGGTATAGAAGCCATCTTCATTGATGCTAGCGGCTCCTAAAAAGGCGATATCAAAACGGATATTATCAAGTATAGTTAAAGTTTCACTACCAAAAAAATAACGATTTACTGGATTGAGTTTGCCACCTAATAGATGTAAATCTAAAGTAGCATTATCTTTTAATTGTTCAATAATATCAATGGAATTACTATATATAGTAGATTTTTCTTTGATGTATTTGCACATATATTGAACTGTTGTTGATGTATCTAAATAGCAAATAGCATTTTTTTTGATATATGATGAAGCTACTTTGCCTAATAAATCTTTATTGGAGTTTTGTGATGTACTCCCACCACTTTCGCTATCGCTTAGAAGTGGGGGCTTCTTGTTCGATACAACTTTTGTTGTAAGCATAAGCAAGCTATCCCCGTGCATCCCACGGTTCTTTATTTTTTATTTTATCCTAAGACTATTCTCATGCCTTCATTTCTTATATTTATCGCTGCATTTATGTCTCTATCATGCACTACTTTACAATTTGGGCATTTCCATTGTCTTATAGACAAATCTTTTACTTCTTTATTTTTATATCCACAATTACTACAAATTTGCGAACTTGCAAAATATTTCCCTACTTTTACTAATTTCTTTCCTACTTCTT
>NZ_FOCY01000049.1:0-8948 GCF_900110235.1 Megamonas sp. Calf98-2
AATGATATCGAATCATTGTTTTTTAGCGAGCTTATATCCCCATAAATAAATTTAGGGGCTTTACGCTCGCATTTGGTAAATTATCAAGCTCATTTAGAAGAAGCTAGTGAACGTGCAAAAAATTTCAAGAAAACAAGTAATGATGCAGTTTATTTTGGCAAGCGTGCTATTAAAATAATCGGTACAAATGAAGATGTACAAGCTTGTTTAGATATAGATAATGCTTTAGATTATGAAGTGGAATTGGCGGTAATCATAGGCAAAACTGGCAAAAATATACCTGTGGATAAAGTAGAAGATTATATTTTTGGTTATAGCATTTTTAATGATTTTTCTTCACGTAGATTGCAATTAAAACATATGCAATGGTTTAAGGGGAAATCTCTAGATACTTATAGTGCTATGGGCCCTGTTATTTTGCATAAATCAGCTTTGCCATTTCCTGTAGAAGTGGATATAAAATGCAGTGTAAATGGGGAACTTCGTCAAAATTCAAATACAAAATTATTTTTGAATGATATACCAAAAGTAGTATCAGAATTATCGCAAGGAATGACTTTAGAAGCAGGAGATATCATTGCTACAGGTACACCATCAGGTGTGGGCATGGGATATAAACCAGGAAAATGGCTAAAATCTGGAGATGAAGTAGTTTGTGAAATTCCTCCAATCGGTAAATTAATAAATAAAATCAAATGATTTTTGGAAAAAGAGTAGATTTTAAAATCTGCTCTTTTAATTTTGTGTTTATTGTGTAAAAAAGAAAAGACATTTAGCAATGTTTTTAATATATGAAAGCATAGTATTTATAAAAAAAAATATATATAATAGTAAACGTTTAACGAGTTAAATTACTTATTATTACTAATAATAAGTACAGGGAATATAAATAAAAAAATAGTAAAGGAGATCATAACATTATGTTTAATATCAGAGTAATCATGTTGATTATGCTTAGTTTTGTATTGGGTACTTGTGAATATGTGGTTATTGGTATTTTGCCGAATATTGCAGAAGATTTGAATGTATCAATCACGCAAACAGGTTTATTGATTTCTGCATTTGCCATAGTTTATTCAGTGGGTGCACCTTTGATTACGGCATATCTATCAAGATTTCCTAGATATCGTACGGTTTTAAGCTTAATGTTTTTATTTACACTAGGTAATGTGGCTTGTATGTTAGCACCTAATTATCCTGTAATGTTGGCTTCACGAATATTTTTGGCAGCTGTATCTAGTGCTTTAATTTCAATGTCAATGACATTTGCTCCAGATGTTGCACCAAGAAAATACACTTCTTCAGTAATATCTTGGATTTTTGCTGGCTTCAATATTGCTTCAGTATTTGGTGTGCCATTTAGTATGTTTATCGTACAATTTGCAAGTTGGCGTTTAGCATTTGCCTTTATCGTTGTTGTTAGTATTCTATTGTTATTATTAATGGTTAAATTTTTACCAACGAAAAACTTACCACCAACTAATAATATTATGGAACAATTAGTATTATTAAAAGATAGACGTATTATTATGGCAGTAAGTGCGATGATTTTAAGTGGTTCTTCTGCATATTGTTTCTATACTTATTTATCCCCGATTTTATTAGATAAAATGGGCTTATCTGCTAATTTATTGACTTTAGCATTTGTTATCTTTGGTGTAGCGGCAATGATTAGTAATTTGTTATCTCCTATGCTCAATTATTGGGGCGGTATGCGTATTTTATGGATGATATTTGCAGGACAAGCAATATTTTCTATTTTATTAACATTTACTATGGAATCATTTATTTTAGGCAGTGTGGTTATTTGCTGTTTAGGTGTATTGATGTATTTATTAAATACACCAACACAGATGTATTATTTACAAGTGTCCAAGAAATTCTATCCAGGAACTTTAGCATTAGCAGGTTCACTGACATCATCTTCATATAATGTAGGTATTGCAGTAGGTTCTTTTGCTGGTTCATTATCTGTTGATTTAGCAGGATTAAACAGTGTAGGTATCACAGGTGGGGTATTTGCTATTTTGGCTACAATCATAAGTTATTTATTAGCAAGTAGAATAAAAAGAGAGTATAAAGAAGTAATTGCAAGAGCAATGCGTATGTTAAATAAATAATAAAGAAGGCTTTTCTTAGTAGGGAAAATGATACTAAGAAAAGCCTTTTACTATTTATTTAGATTTTTAATGATATTAATAGCGATTTCTTTGGCAGTGGAACTTAATGCTTGAGGATTTTTAGGGTCATCTAAACGTACAGAATAATATGTTCGTTGATTATTTATTTCATAAAAACCAGTGAACCAAGCATCAGTATTTTCACCGTTTACTTTACCAAAACCAGTTTTGCCATAAATTTTTAGACCAGTGTTATTATCTTCATAAACTAACATTAATTCTTTTAGTTTAGCTAAAGCCATAGGATTTTCATTGGCAGAAAATAGGCGATTTAATAATTGTACTTGTTCTAATGGTGAAATCTTTAAAGAAGTTTCTAGCCAAAATCCTTTTAAATCTCTAGGGTCATCATCTAAATCTGTTTTTCCGTCCCAATCAGAAATATCTTTATTGCCATAATCGAACTTATCGATATATTTTTGCATAGTATCTTGTCCAATTTCATCAATGACTTGGCGATAATACCAAACACAAGATGTTTTAAATGCTGTATCTAAATCGATATCTTTATTCCATGCATCATACCAATAAATAGTACCATTCCATTTTCGAAGAGAATTATTAGCGTCAATAGTCTTATTGTCTAAAGCTACATAAGTGGAGAAAATTTTAAAGGTAGAGCAAGGAGAAGATTGTTTGGTGCTTAATTCATCATTGTAAATATTATATGTATTTGTATCTGGTGTATAAAATACAGCAGTACCATTGATATTTTCAAAATAAGAAGATAAATCAATGGAATTTTTTGTTGTTTGAGTTGTTTGCATGGAAGTGTTTTGATTGCTTGATGAAGTTGAATTTTCAGCAGAGGTGCAATTTGTAGTGAATAAACAAATTGTTATAACGCAGATGATTTTTACAAGTGTTTTAAACATAAAAAAATCCTTTCTATAAAATATGATTTTTAATATTATAACATAGACTTAAAAATTTTCAATAGATTATAGAAAGGATTTTTAATTATTTTATATTATTTATTTTATAGCAGTAACTTCATAGCCTGCTTCAACAATGGCATTAGTTATTTGCTCATCTGTAACATTTTGATTTACATGAATAACAGCATTTTTATTTTCAAGACTTACTTTTACATCACTGACACCATCTATTTTTTCCAGTGCTTCTGTGGCATGTTTTACACAGTGTTGGCACATCATACCTTCAATAGATATAATTTTTTCAGTTTGTTTTTCACTATTTTTGTGGAATAAATTATTTAATAATCCCATATTATCGTCTCCTTTTGATGTATTTAAATCTATTGCTTGAATATTTATGGCAGTAGATGAATTATCTTTATTTATGGATGAAGTTTGATAATTATTTTGGAAAAAACGCAAACGAAGGGCATTAGTTACGACAAAAACGGAGCTAAAACTCATGGCTAGGGCACCAATCATAGGATTTAGTTTTAAACCAAAGGTTGTATAAAATAAGCCCATGGCAATAGGAATACCTATGATATTATAGATAAATGCCCAAAAGAGATTTTCACGGATATTTTTGATAACGGCTTTACTTAATTTTATAGCAGTTACTACATCTAGTAAATTGTTTTTCATCAAAATAATATCAGCGGAATCAATAGCGATATCTGTACCAGCCCCGATAGCAATACCAACATCAGCACGAGCAAGTGCAGGTGCGTCATTTATGCCATCACCTACCATAGCTACTTTTTGCCCTTGATTTTGAAGTTGACGGATTTTGGCTTCTTTATCTTGAGGTAATACATCAGAAATTATATTATTTTCCTCAAGATTTATTTGCTTAGCTATCTGTTTTGCTGTGAGTTGATTATCACCAGTCAACATATAGATATTGATACCGAGATTTTTTAATTCTTGAATAGCTTGGGGACTTGTTGCTTTAATTGTATCAGCGATAGCTATTAAGCCAAGGATTTTATCATCTTTAGTAAAGTATAAAGGTGTTTTTCCTTGCTGGGCTAATTTATTACCTAGGGAAAATAGATGTTCATTTTCAATATCATGAGCGATTAATAATTTTTGATTACCTGCAAGACAAATGGAATTGTCAATAATGCCAGATAATCCTTGCCCTGCTATTTGTTTAAAATTTTCTACAGCTAAAGTTGATATATTGTGTTTATCTGCTACTTGAAGAATGGCTTCACCTAAAGGGTGTTCGGATAGTTTTTCTAATGAAGAAGCAACGGTCAATAATTGTTGAAGTGTTACTTCTTTTGAAGTATAAATATCTGTTACTTGAGGTTTGCCTTGAGTTATTGTGCCTGTTTTGTCGAGAACAACTGTATTGATATTGTGAAGAGTTTCTAAAGCTTGAGCTGATTTAGATAAAATACCTAAACTTGCACCTTTGCCTGTGCCTACCATGATAGCCGTAGGTGTAGCAAGTCCTAAAGCACAAGGACAAGAAATAACTAATACACAAATACCGATAGATAAAGCAAATTCTAAACTTTCGCCCTTAAATAGCCAGATGATAGTGGCAATAATAGCAAGTGTTATTACAATAGGAACAAAGATAGCACTGATTTTATCAGCAATTTTGGCAATAGGTGCTTTGGAACTAGTGGCATCATCTACTAAATTTATGATTTGAGCTAAAGTAGTATTTTCGCCAATTTTAGTAACACGCATTTTAAAATAGCCTGATTTATTGATTGTACCACCAATTACAGTTTGGTCAATGGTTTTATCACAAGGAATAGGTTCACCAGTGAGTGAAGATTCATCAATAACGCCATGACCTTCAATAATAATACCATCTGTAGGAATACTTGCACCTGCTTTGACGATTAGAATGTCATTTAGTTTTACATCATCAATAGAAATTTCTTGTTCTTGATTATTTTCTAAGCGAAGAGCTGTTTTCGGTGCTAAATTCATCAATTTGGTGATAGCATCAGATGTTTTATTTTTAGCTCTACTTTCGAGAAATTTCCCTAAAGTAATCAAGGTCAAAATCATACCTGCTGATTCAAAATATAAATCCATACTGAAATGATGAGCTGTAGATAAATCTCCATGACCTAAGGCAAAACTTATTTTATAAATGGCATAAATACCATAGATAATGGCAGCACTTGAGCCAAGGGCAATCAAAGAATCCATATTAGGCGAAAGTTGAAATAATGTTTTGAAGCCTACGCTATAATATTTGAAATTGACGAATACTATAGGAATTAATAATAAAAATTGAGTAAAAGCAAACGAAAGTGCATTTTCTGTACCTAGAAGTAAAGAGGGCATAGGTAAGGAAAACATATGTCCCATAGAAATATAAAATAGAGGTAACATGAAAATAATAGAGATAAATAAACGTTTTTTCATTTGTGTATGAATATCTTCTGCTTTATTTTCAATTTTTGTAGGACTTTGTTTGTCCAAAGATTGATTATAATGCAAAGAAGCACCATAGCCAGCTTTTTCTACAGCTTGAATAATTTCATTTATGGATAATAATTTTTCATCAAATTCCACAACCATAGAATTTTTTAGTAAATTCACCGAGTGATTGATTATACCAGGTAATTTACCGACAGCTTTTTCTACTCTACTAGAGCAAGCCGAACATGTCATACCTGTGATATCAAAATGTTCTTTTTGCAAGAATATCACTTCTTTTCTTTAGGATATATAATTTATATATCAAGTATAATAAAAATGATAATTAATTTCAACATTTAAAGGGATTTTTCTGATAAATGTATTTTCGTTTAGATTATTTCCCCATCTTTTGGTACGAATATATAATCGGTTAATTTATGTTGAGTGATAAATTCGCTTAATTGTTGACGGTTTAAAGTGGCATGACCTACAGTATCTAAATGACTAGCTATTATTTTTAAATTAGGAGCATATTGATGAAGTTTTAAAATATCATCAGTTCCCATGATGATAGAGCCACTATGTTCAAATTGGGCATCCGCACAGTTGATGATAATTTTAGCAGGTGCATATTGAGCAATAGCATTTTTAACAAAATCACAAAATATAGTGTCGCCAGCTAGATATAAAGTTTCTTCATCTTTATGTTGGAAAATAACCCCCATAGCTTCATAGCGGACACTCATATTAAAATAATTACTTGTAAATTCAAAATATGGTACTGTTAGAGCTTTTATGCCATGTTGACAATCAACTTTATAGAGTTTGATATCATCAAATGAATTGCCTTCTTTTGTTAAAGCTTCGATATTAGTAAAGCCGTGATTTATCAATAATTGTTTATCAATATCATCTTGAAGGTAGATTTTTAAGTCTTTAGGTAGTGCATGAACTGCAAATTCATCAAAATGGTCGATATGGTAATGTGTTAAAATTACAGCATCAATATTATCAATGATTTTGGAAATGGCAAAGGGTAAATCTACAAGAGGCCATTTAGTATTGGGATTAAAACATTTTGGTATTGGTGGATAAAAATCTTTAGGTGCAAACATCGGATCAATCAGAAATCTTTTATTTGCATATGTTATGATTAAAGTAGCGTTGCGTATTTGTTGAATTTTCATCATAAAAATCCTTTCTGATATAGATTTGTAAATTTGTTATAATAATATCATGGATAAAAATGTTTATGAAGAAGGTACTTTAAAGTATTATAGTTTCTTCAAAGATAGTAAAGAAATGGAAGAGGAGCAATATGGAAAAAGAATTATTACCTTGTGATGTAGCTGTATCTTTACAAATTTTTGGAACAAAGATAAAAATATTAGTAGTTAAAGAATTGTTAAAAGGAACAAAAAGATTTTCAGAATTAAATAGAGCTATTCCTTGTACACAAAAAGTATTAACATCTAATTTACGCGAATTGGAAAAAGATAAAATCATATCTCGCAAAGTCTACGCTGTAGTTCCACCTAAAGTGGAATATTCTTTGACGGAAATAGGCAAAACAATAGAGCCTATAATAAACTTGATGAGTAAATGGGGAGCGTATTATAGGAATTTATAAAATCTATTTAAGGAATAAAAGAAATGGAGAATTTAATAAGTAATGATATATTATTTTTCAGGAACTGGAAATTCGTATCAAGTGGCGAAATTATTGGCATATTTAACACAAGATAAAATGCAAGATATCAGCACTTTAAAAGATTGTAAACATGATGATAGTGTAATGGGATTTGTTTTTCCTGTACATTGTTATGATGTTTTAGATTTAATGCAGGATTTTATAAAAAAATTAGAGATAAAAAGCGATAAGAAAATATATTGTTATGCTGTAGTTACTTGTGGCGGTAAAGTAGGAAATACTTTTATAACAATGCAAGATTTATTAAAAGCTAAAAATATAAATTTAGCATATAGAAATGAGGTATATTTACCAGATAATATCTTAAGTTTTTGGGGTAAAAAATACAATTATAACTCATTGAATACGTATAAAGATAAAGTATTAAAAATTGCAGAAGAATTAAATCAACGCAAGACTAGCAATAATGTTTTAGTAAAAAAATCATGGTGGTATATAATAAAAAAATATATTTCATGGTTGTTTATAAATAAATGTTTACAAAAGAAGACAATCAAAAAGAATTGCATTCATTGTAAGCGATGTGTAAAACTTTGTCCTACAAACAATATCATTGAAGAAGCAGGAAAAATAAAGTTTAAGTCAAAAAATAATTGTATATACTGTTTAGCGTGTATTCAGTGGTGTCCAATGCAGGCGATTAATTTTGGCAATTATAATTTAAAGGATAAACAATATCATCATCCAGAAGTAGTAGAAAATGAATTGTTTAAACGTTGATGAGGTGTAATTATGTTTAAATATGTGAAGTATATATTAGTAGTTATGGTATTAGGTATGGGTTTAATAGCTTTTAATCAAATAGCAAAAGCTGATAATGAAGTTGTAGATGTAGGTGAAAATATCAGCTTTCGACAAATTGATCCTGAACAAGCAAAACAGTTTATGGACAGTGAAGAAAATTATGTGATTTTAGATGTAAGAACTAAACCAGAATATGAAGATGGTCATATTAAAAATGCTATATCTTTGCCAAATGAAGAAATTAGCCCTGATAATAAACTATTAGACGAATTATTATCTGATAAAGAACAAATGATATTAGTTTATTGTAGAAGTGGTAGAAGAGCTACAGATGCTTCAATTAAATTAGCTAAGATGGGTTATGTAAATGTTTATAATTTTGGTGGCATTGTAAATTGGCCATATGAAATTGTGAAATAGATATAAAATTATTGATGAAGATAGGAGTTATATATAATGAATAATAGAGCTGAAGCATTTAAAAAATTTTTAGAGGAAAAAAATATTAATAGTTTTCAGGTAAATGAATTTGAAAATAATGAATTTAATACAGTAGTTTTTCGTTCAAATCTTGATATTAAAGGACAAAAATTGCCTGTACTTGTTATTTTAGATGATAGTATTTATGGCATGATAAGGGTTTTGTAGCAGCTAAGGCTTTAAATAAAGATAATGAAACAGAACTAAGAATAGGGATAAATGAATTAAATAAAACATATAAGTCATTTAAATATTATTTTGACAATGAAGATAATTTAATTTTAGATTGCTGTATTCTTCTCAACGAAATAGAAAAAGAAGGTAACTTGATTTATACTATGTTTGATGTGATTATAAAACATTTGAATAATGAGTATAAAAATTTGATGCAGTTAATTTGGAAATAAGAGATACAATGCTTAAGTATTTATTATGAATTAATAAATAAATATTTAAGCATTTTTTTATTGACATGAAGTTTACCAAATGCGAGCGTAAAGCCCCTAAATTTATTTATGG
>NZ_FOCY01000048.1:0-9476 GCF_900110235.1 Megamonas sp. Calf98-2
TAGATTTTATCCATCATCAAAAACTTGTAACAAGTGTGGATTTATAAAGAAAGATTTAAAACTAAAAGATAGAGTTTATAGATGTCCACACTGTGGAGCAGTAATTGATAGGGATTTAAATGCTTCACTAAATTTATCTATGTATAAATTAGCATAGTTTCACAAGCAAGAAAATGCTAATATGTAGGATTCGTTGTATCCGAATTTAAGCCTTTGGAGAATCATATCAAACGAAAGTAGCTATGGCAAAATCGGATTCAATGAAGAAGGAAATAAACAAATTTTTATATTTTTATAGATTTTTGGCAACGGGATAATATAAATGATTTTTCATGATTCGCGAAATCTATATTATCGCAGTCCTATAGGGGCAGTGCCGACACAATCTTTTGTGAGATTGGCAATTGATGTTGATTTAAAAGATAAAGTTTCTTTGGTGCGTTTACATACATGGCAAGAAACTTGTGGTTCAATATATTATAATTTAAAAAAATCTTCATGGGATGAAAAACATTATTTTATTGATTTAGATATGCCTGAAGATGGTTGTCTTGTTTGGTATTATTTTATAATTGAATTAGCTGATGGCAAATTATTATATTATGGCAATAATAAGGCGCAAATGGGTGGTATTGGTCAAGAAGCACTAGAGGTGCCACCGTCTTATCAGATTACAGTATTTAAAAAAGATGTAAAAACGCCAGATTGGTTTAAAAAAGCCGTTATGTATCAGATTTTTCCTGATAGATTTTATCGTAGTGGCAATAATATTCCACAGAAAAAACATGCGGTGCTTCATTGTGATTGGAATGAGCCACCAATGTATTATTTAGACCCAGATACTAAAAATGTAATCACTTATGATTATTTTGGCGGAAATATCCAAGGTATAAAAGAGAAATTATCTTATTTAAAAGATTTGGGAATATCTGTGATTTATTTTAATCCTATTTTTAAATCACGTGCTAATCATCATTATGATACGGCAGACTATCATCAAGTAGATCCAATGTTTGGCACTAATGAAGAATTTGCACAGCTTTGTAGTCAAGCTAAAGAGATGGGAATTCGCATCATCTTAGATGGTGTATTTAGTCATACTGGCAGTGATAGTATATACTTCAATCGCTTTGGCAATTTTGATAGTGTAGGTGCATATCAATCCAAAGAATCTCCATATTATGAATGGTATGATTTCAAGGAATATCCTTGTAAATATGATTGTTGGTGGGGCTTTACAAGTATGCCAAACACAAAGGAAACAACACCATCATATATGGATTTCATCATTCGTAGTGAAGATAGTGTAATGAATTTTTGGATGGATAAAGGCATAAGTGGTTGGCGTTTAGATGTAATTGATGAATTGCCACAGAAATTTACACGTTGTTTTTATCAAAAATTGAAGAAATTAGATAAAGATGCAGTTATCATCGGTGAAGTATGGGAAGATGCTTCAAATAAAATAGCATATAATGTTCATCGTGAATATCTTTGTGGCTATGAAATAGATAGTGCGATGAATTATCCATTGCGCAGAATTATTTTAGATTTCATTTTGAAAAATAAATCAGCTCAAGAAACAGAAGTAAGTATTTTAAATCAGCATGAAAATTATCCCGAAGAAAATCTCTATGCCATGATGAATTTATTGGGTAGTCATGATGTAGAACGTATTTTGACTTTATTAGGCGAAGCTCCAAGTGTAGAAAATGTACCAGCTAGTGTACAGGCAAAATTCAAATTAGATGATGCTCATTTGCGTTTAGCTATTGCTCGTTTGAAATTAGCCGTTGTTTGGCAGATGACATTGCCGGGAGTGCCATCAATTTATTATGGCGATGAAATCGGTATGCAGGGATATCGCGATCCACATAATAGAGCAAGCTATAAATGGGATGAAGCTGATAATAATTTACGTCATTTCTTTACGCGTATGATAGCACTGCGCAATCATCGACAAGTATTGCAAACTGGCTGGTATATACCAGTATATGCTCAAGATGATGTCTTAGCTTATATGAGAACTACAAAATTAGGCAAAGATAGATTTGGACAAAAAATAGATGATGATTGCATCTTAGTGGTGTTAAATCGTCATCAAGAAAAGACTATGACGATAGAAATTGATGTTCATGGTTTTTGTCAGCATAAATTACATGAAATAACTAATATGTATCCTGATATGGAAATCATAGATAATAAGGCTAAGATAGAAATTGAACCGCTCACAGCTCTAGTATTTGAACAAGAAAAAGAAAATATAGAATATGCTAGAAAAGCTGGTATTATCATGCATCCAACATCACTTCCATCTGATTATGGTATTGGTGATTTAGGAAAAGAAGCTTATAATTTTGTGGATTGGTTAGTAAAAGCTAAACAAAAGATTTGGCAAGTTCTGCCATTAAATCCAGTGGGATATGGAGCATCTCCATATCAATCTCCATCTGCTTTTGCTGGCAATACTATGCTTATTTCACCTGAAAAATTAGTGGAAATCAATTTATTGGAAGCTAAAGATATTGTTTTAGATTATAAAGTTGATGCTGATAAAGTAGATTTTGTAAAAGTAGAAGCTTATAAAGAGAAAATCTTAACGAAAGCTTTTGTTAATTTTGTAGCAGATGCAGATTATACTGCTTTTTGTCAACAGCAAAGTTATTGGCTTGAAGATTATGCACTATTCATGGCATTAAAGAAATATTATAAAAACTTACCATGGTATGAATGGAATTTAGACATAAAATTGCGTAAACCTCAAGCTTTAGAGTCTTGTAGAATTTCTTTGGCACAAGATATTGCTTATGCTAAGTTTAAACAATATATTTTCTTTAAACAGTGGCAGGATTTACATGCTTATGCAAACGAAAAAGGCATACAAATAGTAGGTGATGTTCCTATCTTCCCATCGCATGATAGTGCTGATGTATGGGTACATCAAGATTTATTTAATTTGAATGCTGATGGCACCTTAAAGACAGCAGCAGGAGTGCCACCAGATTATTTCAGTGAAGATGGTCAACTTTGGGGTAATCCACATTATCTCTGGAAGGTAATGCAAAGAGATGACTATAGTTGGTGGCGTAAACGCATAGCTACATTGTTGAATTTAGTAGATATAATTCGCATTGACCATTTCCGTGGTTTTGAAGCTTATTGGGAAGTATCTGGCATGGCTACAAATGCTCGTGTTGGTAAATGGGTTAAAGGTCCAGGAAAAGATTTATTTGATAAAATCAAAGAATATCTAGGTGATGTGCCAATCATTGCTGAAGACTTAGGTGTAATTACGCCAGAAGTCGAAGCCTTGAAAAATAGTTGTAATTTCCCAGGCATGAAAGTTTTGCAATTTGAATTATATGCAAATAAATATCATAAATTAAATTTTATCAGTCCGAAAAATAGTATTGTCTATACAGGCACTCATGACAATAATACAACTTTAGGCTGGCTTAAAGAGGATATATCTCCGCAGGATAAAGCAGTTTTAGCAGATTTATTAGAAGTTAAAGTTGATGATAATGAGGCTTTATTAGATGAATTGGTAAAATTAGCATATGCTAGTGCCTCTAAGATGGCGATATTGCCAATGCAAGATGTTTTGAAGTTGGATAGTAATGCTAGAATGAATTTACCTGGTACAGTAGGCACTAACTGGGGCTGGCGCATGCAAAAAGATACATTGACAGACGAAAAAGCAATGTATTTGTGTTCCTTAGTAGAAAAATATAATAGATAAATGAAAAGGACTCTGCAATAAATGTAGAGTCCTTTTAGATTTTAGCGAAAAGTAATTCGGCAAAGAAGATATTATCATGGTATAATAATTTAAGTGTATTTAGTTAAATTTATTTTAAGATAGGTGAATATTTTAATGAAAATAGAGAAAAAAATATTGTGGGCGATATCATTAAGTGCATTATCTTTATGTACATATAATCAGCCAGTATTAGCTTCAGATACTGATGTTGAAATCTTAAATTATGTTGAAGACCAACGTCATGAAGCTAGAGATAAAGAAAAAAATAGAGCTATTAATGAATTTAAAGCAGAATTAGATGCTCAATATGAAAAAGAAGGCATTGTTATACAAAATCCTCAAGAAGCACCAATTATTTTTGAGGGTAATGATATTATGTATGACTCAGTAACAGGTGAAGTATATGGTAAGGGTAATGTAAAAATCACTCAGAATTATTCACGTATGACTACTGAAGATGCAAATGGTAATTTAAATACAGGTGATGTGGATATACCGGTTCATGCTCATGTTATGCAGGTAGCTAATCCAACACTTGATATCAACAGTGAGAAAATAAAATATAATTATAATGAAAAAACTGGTGTAATGAATAATGTAAAAGGTCGTGTAGATAATAGATATGTTTCAGGGGAACAAGTAGAATTTTATCCTGATTACTATATAATTTACAATGGCACGATGACACGTTGTCCTGCGAAAAAACCAGATTACTGTTTGACTGCTGAAAAAATTGAAATTTATCCTGATGACCATATGGTAGCATATAATGCGAAATTTTTGATCAAAGGTCAAGTTATTTATCAAACAGATGAATATAGTACTAAAATAGGTACTAATAGCGATGGAAAAAATCAATGGATACCATTACGTATTCGTATAAATGATGATGATGGTTTATCTATCGGTTATAAATTAGATGCACCATTGATGGATAATGTAAAAGCTTATGCTGATTTAAAATATACTACTAAGCATGATATGAGAAATATTTATGGTGTAGCTTGGAATAATGCGGGTAGTACTTTTAAAATAGAAAATGGTAAATATGAAGATGATGATGATCGTTGGTTAGAAAAAAATATAGCATATGTATATAATTATGGCAGTAGAATAGGTGATACACCACTTAGTTTTAATTTGTATAATGAATATGGTTTATGGGAAGAAAATAATATTAAAAGTTGGCATCGTGAACATAATTTATCTCTCCATCATGATCCTATAAATTTAGATACAGAAGGTAAATTTAGATTATTTCCAAGCATAGGTTATCGCTTAGTTTATGAAGATTATGATGATAGCAATTATAATAGTTTGTATTATGATGTGACTTTACTTGGTGAATTAACTGATAGATTAGTAGCTTATACAGGATATCATTATTCAAGAGTTAGTGCAGAAAATACTTTATTCCAGTATGGATTGGAAGATTATTCCAAAAAAGTATCCGCAGGTCTAAGTTATACTATCGATGATAAAAATCGCTTTGTTGTAGCAACAGGATATGATGCTTCAGATCAGCTTCGTTTAAGAGATTTAGATTATTATTGGTATCATGATTGGCATTGTGTAGAAACTGAATTAAAATATGAACAGAAAAAAGATAAATGGAGTTTACATTTTAATTTCTTAAATTTCTAATATATAGAGAAAAAAGGTGAATTTATGAAGCCGGAATTGATTGATTTTGTAGAAAAATTTAAGGGAAAACGCATTTTAATTATTGGTGATATGATTGCTGATATATATTTAAAAGGTGATATTTCTCGTATTTCTCGTGAAGCGCCAGTTTTAGTATTGATAGAGTCAGAAGAAAAAACAGTGGCTGGCGGTGCTGCTAATGTAGTTAATAATGTAGCTACATTAGGCGGAAAGGCTTTTGCTGTAGGTATTTTAGGCGAAGATAAAGGTGCTTTAAATTTAAAGCAAATATTAGAAGAAAATAATGTAAATACGGAAGGTATGTTTTGTGATCAAAATCGCAAAACTATTACTAAGACACGTGTTATTGCAGGTGGTAGAGCTACAGTAAGTCAACAGGTAGTACGTATTGATAGAGAATGCAATGAAGTTATCAGTGAAGTATATGAAAAAGAATTGATGAATTACATTCAAATGGTCATGCCACAGATGCAAGGTGTAGTAATGAGCGATTATGGCAGTGGAACAATTACACCTAAAATTCGTGATTTAATTTTATCTTTAAGTAAAGAATATGATATACCATCAATAATAGATTCTCGATATGCTATTTTCAATTTTGTAGGTACTGATTATGTAAAACAAAATGATGCAGAATTAGCTAGTGCTGTAGGCTATAAAATAGATAATGAGGAAATTTTATATAAAGCGGCACAGGAATTTTTAGTAAAAATGCAAGCAAAGGGAATTTTAGTTACACGTGGCGAAAAAGGTATGACTTTATTTGAAGCAAATGGAAATGTGCATAATATCCCAGTATCTGATAAATCAGAAGTATTTGATGTATCGGGAGCAGGTGATACATGTGTTGCTACCTTTATCACAGCATTAGCTACAGGTGCGATGCCAAGTCAAGCAGCTGAACTTTCTAATTTTGCTTCTGGTATTGCTGTACGTAAAATGGGAACAGCTACAGTTTCTGATGAGGAATTAATTGCCGTATTGAAAAAATAATAATTACAGATAGGATTTTAGTGATGATTATAGATATACAAGATATTGAAAAGTTTTGTGAAATCTTGCGTAAGGGTAATAAAACTATAGCACTTACTAATGGCACTTTTGATTTAATACATGCAGGTCATGTTCGTTATTTAAATGAAGCTAGTAAATTAGCAGATTATTTAATTTTAGGGTTAAATAGTGATCAGTCTGTAAAGCAGTATAAATCAGACAAAAGACCAATTGTTCCGCAAAAAGAGCGAGCAGAGGTTATAGATAGTTTAAAAGCTGTAGATTATGTAGTTATTTTTGATGAAACAACAGCTGATAAATTAATCAGTAAAGTAAAACCAGATATCTATGTAAAAGGTGGAGATTATACAGAAGAATCTCTTCCAGAAACAGCAACAGTAAAAAAATATGGTGGTAAGATAAAATTTATAAAAGTAGTAGAGGGATGTTCTACCACAAATATAGTACAAAAAATATTAGATATATATTAATTAAATAATTTAAAGATATGCTACATTTTTAGATAATTTAAAGATGTAGCTTTTCTTTTGGGACTTTAAATAGTAAATAAGTATTTACTATTTGAAAAAATATTGGTAAAATCAAATAATAGAAAAATATATTAGCAAAAATTTTTAATTTATATTTTCGGTAGATAGAAGTAATGAGGTTTTTATGAATATTTTAATTGTAAAATTAAGTGCAATAGGAGATGTAATTCATGCATTACCTATAGCATATGTTTTGAAAAAACGATATCCTAATGCGCATATTACATGGGTTGTGGAACCTACAGCATATGAATTGGTGAAACACAATCCATATGTAGATGAAATAATTATTTTTCATAAAAAAGCATTTAAATCATGGAATGGTTTTAAAGAAAATTATCGACCATTTGCTAAGTTATTGCAAAAAAGAAAATATGATATATCTATAGATTTGCAAGGATTGTTTAAGTCAGCAGCTGTAGTATTTACTGCTAAGGCAAAGAAAAAAATAGGCTATGTAGATATGCGTGAAGGTAGCAATTTAATCAGCAAACGCATAGTAGGCAATAATAAGAATGGTCATATTGTAGATAGATATTTAGATACTGTTAAATGTTTAGATTGTGATACAGAAAATATAATATTTCCTTTAGTTAATACACAAGATGAAATTGATTTTGTAGATAATTTATTGATTAAAGAGAATATATTAAATCAAAAATTTATAATTTTTGCAGTGGGTACTAATTGGATAAATAAATGTTGGTCTGTGGAAAATTTTGCTAAATTAAGCGATTTATTAGCAGAATATAAGCTAAAAGTAGTCTTAATTGGCTTTGGAAAAGATGATGAACAAAAATCACAAGCTATTATTAAATTAGCTAGAGAAAATAATATTGTAAATTTTGTGGGAAAAACGAGTTTGATGCAAACGGCTAGACTTATTAAATTATCAAAGGCTGTTGTAGGAGGAGATACAGGAAACCTTCATTTAGCAGCAGCTTTAAATATTCCTGCAATTATGCTTATGGGGCCAACTGATCCTAATAGAAATGGTCCATATAGACAAAGTGAAAATGTGATTTTGGCAGGTCATGAATGTGATGGTTGTTGGAAGCGTACTTGTGCTAAAAATATAGATTGCTTAGCAAGTATAAAACCAAATCAAGTCATAGAAAAATTAAGACAAAGCGAGTTGTTAAAAGATGAGTGAAAATTATCCAATTGACTTTGTTGTTACTTGGGTTGATGGCAACGACCCAGTATGGCAAGCAGAAAAAGCAAAGTATAGTCCTAGTAAAAATGCAGATAATCGCAATGTGCGTTTTCGTGATTGGGACAATATGCAATATTGGTTTAGGGCTGTAGAAAAATTTGCACCATGGGTTAACAAAATACATTTTGTAACCTATGGTCATTTGCCCAAATGGTTAAATATAAATAATCCCAAATTAAATATTGTTAAACATAGTGATTTTATACCAAAAGAATATTTACCTACATTTAGTTCACATTCTATTGAATTGAATTTACATAGGATAGAGAGTTTAGCTGAAAGATTTGTTTATTTTAATGATGATATGTTTTTAATAAGACCTGTAAAAAGAGAATTATTTTTTGCAGGTAAAAATTGTTTACCAACGGATTTTGCTATTGCTAGTACTTTGAGTGTTGCTGATAAAAGAGATACAGTACAATATGTTAAGTTTAATAATATAGTAGTATTAAATACTCATTTTGATAAAAAAGAACAAATGAAAAAGTATTTTAGTAAATGGATAAATTTAGAGTATGGTTGGAATAGCTTAAGAAATTTAATATTAAGTGGAGAACATCATTTTAAATGTTTTGCAAATAATCATTTAGCTTTTTCATATTTAAAAACAACTTTTATAGATTTATGGGACAAGGAATTTGATGAGTTAGATGAAACTTGTAAGCATAAATTTAGAAATAAAACAGATGAAAATCAGTGGCTTATGCGTTACTGGCAATTAGCAAAAGGTGATTTTGAACCTATAGGAAGACATGTAAAAGGTAAGGTTTATGAAATTTATAATGGTGTAGAGCAAAACCAAGATTTATTTAAGAGTATAGAAAATCAATTAATGCCAATGATATGTATAAATGATAATGAGAATGTAGATTTTGAACCTATGAAGGAGAGAATAAAACAAGCATTTGATAAAATTTTACCTGAAAAATCTAGTTTTGAAAAATAATAAAAAATAAAGAAGTAAATTATTTAAAATTTACCAAATGCGAGCGTAAAGCCCCTAAATTTATTTATGGGGATATAAGCTCGCTAAAAAACAATGATTCGATATCATTGTTTTTTATTGTATTATATTTTTAATAGTTATATAATACTTTTATGAAATATAAATCAAATAATAATATAGTATATTCTTGTAAATATCATGTAGTATTTTGTCCTAAATATCGTAGAAAAGTATTGAACAATGGTGTTGATGAACGATTAAAGGAGTTGATTAATAATATTTGTCAGGAGCTTCACGTCGATTTAATCGAGATGGAAGTAAAGCCAGACCATGTTCATTTGC
>NZ_FOCY01000061.1:0-2285 GCF_900110235.1 Megamonas sp. Calf98-2
ACTTAGTCCTGTAGAATACAGAATTAAGTTTCAATTAGTAGCCTAATTAATATGTCCAATATTTTGGGTGCACATCATTTTATAGGTAGTCTTTTTTTATCTCCAATCTATATTTTGGACATTATTAACTTTTTTCTTTAGTGTTTCCAATCTTGTAAGTGCTTCATTAAGAGTTGCATCTTCTTTTGCAAAATGAAAACGAATTAAATTGTGTACATCTTCATGGAAAAAGCTAGAACCTGGTACAGCTGCCACTCCTACATTTGCTGTCATCCATTCAGCAAATTTATAATCATCTTTTACACCAAATTCTGAAACATCCATAAGCACATAATATGCCCCTTGCGGTTCAGTAAATTGAAAGCCTAAATTTGCTAATCCTCCCACAAAAAGTTTCTTCATATGCGTATAATGATCTTGAAGTTCTTTATAATATGCATCTGAAAAATTTAAACCTACCACAGCTGCTTCCATAAGTGGTGCTGCTGCCCCAACAGTTAAAAAGTCATGAACTTTTTTAACTCGATCAATGATATTTGGTGGAGCTATGACATATCCCAATCGCCAACCTGTAATAGAATACGTTTTGGAAAGTGAATTACATATGATTGTTCGCTCACGCATACCTGGCAATGTAGCCATATATACATGTTTATGAGGTTCATAAATAATATGTTCATATACTTCATCAGTAATAACATATGCATCATATTTAATTGCAAGTTCAGCAATATTTTCAAGTTCTTTACGTGTAAATACTTTTCCGCATGGATTTGACGGATTACAAAGAATAAGTGCTTTAGCACCGCTACGAAATGCTTCTTCTAATAAATTTACATCAAAATTAAAATCTGGTGGAACTAGCGGAATATATATAGGCTCTGCTCCGGAAAGAATTGTATCAGCTCCATAATTTTCATAAAACGGAGAAAAAATTGCAACTTTATCTCTAGGATTTATAATTGACATCATTGAAGCCATCATTGCTTCTGTACTCCCACAAGTAACAACAATCTCACTATCAGGATCGATTTTCATACCTGAAAAATGTTCATGTTTTCGTGCTAAAGCTTCACGAAAATTTTGTGCACCCCATGTAATTGCATATTGATGTGGCCCCATTTTTGCCACTTCAGCTAACCTATCTGTAATTTCTTTTGGTGGTGCAAAATCTGGAAAACCTTGTGAAAGATTAATTGCATCATATTTATTAGCAATACGCGTCATACGTCTTATAACCGAATCACTAAAATTTGATGTACGCTTACTGAGTTCATACATATATATCTCTCCTCATTAATCAGCTGAAGTAATTGTTCCTTTAAAATGCTCATTTATAAAAGTTTTTACAACATCAGAATGATAAATATCTAAAATCTTTTTATAATCAGGATTATCCTTATCCTCTTTACGTGTTGCAAGTATTACAACTGCTAATGGTTCATTTTTATCTTCAAAGAAAATCCCCTGTTTTTCTACATTCAACCCAGCACTCATTACGTAATTCATTGTTATTACAGCTATGTCTACATCTTCTAAACTACGCGGAAGTTGTGCTGCTTCAAGCTCTTGAAACTTTAAATTTTTAGGATTATCTATTATATCCTTAACTGTACTTTTAAATTCTAATCCATTTTTTAATTTAATAAGACCAGCTTTTTCTAAAAGCATCAATGCTCTCCCAGCATTTGTAGGATCATTAGGAATTGAAACAGTTGCTCCATTTGAAATATCTATCATATTATGAATTTTATTACTATATATTCCCATTGGCATAATAATAGTTTTTCCTATGGATGTTAAATCAGTACCTTTATTTTCATTAAAATTATTAAGAAAAGGTTCATGTTGATAAGCAGCAAGTTCCACCTCTCCATCAGATAGTGCCAAATCTGGCGTTATGTAATCTGAGAATTCAACAACTTTAACATTAAGACCTTGTTTATTTGCTTCTTTAGCAACAATCTCTGCTATTTCTGCATGTGGTCCAGAAGTTGCACCTATGCGAATTTCTTTTTGAGTACTTATCCCACAACCTGTAATAAATAATGAAAATATAAATAATAGTGCAAAAAAGGTATATTTTTTCATACCAAAACCTCCTCTTATTTTCTAGTTATCCAATATGATATATATAAAATTCTTTTTTGTCAAGATCATATATATACAATATATTTTATAATTAAGTGCAAGACTAATTTTTTTAGAAGACAAAAAAAAGCACTGAAATATTCAGTGCTTTTTTCTTAACTGGCAACTTCCTATCCTCCCAGCACGTCTCCATG
>NZ_FOCY01000047.1:0-9648 GCF_900110235.1 Megamonas sp. Calf98-2
TAAAAATTCTTGAATATAAAGCGAGAGAAATTGGCTCAATAGTGCAAAAGATAGATAGATACTATCCAAGTTCGCAAATTTGCCATGTTTGTGGTACAAAAAATCCTGAAACTAAAAATTTGGCAGTTCGTGAGTGGATTTGCGCAAAGTGCAAAACCAGCCACGATAGAGATAGAAATGCTGCTATAAATATATGGAAGGTTGGGGCATCAACCTTCTTTGGAGAGATATAGTAAGACCTGCTATTTTAGTAGGCAAGTATCGTTTGTATCTAAGAATCCCCTGCCTTTAGGCATGGGGAGTATGTCAAAAGCTAAACCACAGAAAAGTGTTTTAGATATTGATAATAAGAAGATTTATATTTATGCTGTAACTTTAGAAAATTTAAAAGCTGATATGGTCTATGATTATAGATTGGGTTTTGAAAATAATCGCAGTGATTGGTATAAATTAAAAACAGCAAAAGAAAATAATAATAAATTCAAGGCTTTGATTTTCCCTGATTCTCAATCAAATGATTATACTGAATGGGAATCACTAGCAATGAATGCATGGCAAAATAATCAAGATAGTGATTTTTTCATAAATATGGGCGATTTAGTAGATAATGGATATGATTTAGTGCAGTGGAATGGCTGGTTTGATGGCGTAGAACCAATGGTAAATAATATACCAGTAGCACCAGTGCAAGGAAATCATGAAACTTATACTACTGATTGGCAAGTAGCTATGCCAAATGTGTATTTAGAAATGTTTAAATTACCAACAAATGGAAATGATAAATATCAAAATCAATATTATTCATTTGATTATGGTGATGTTCATTTTACTGTGATTAATACTCAAGATGATGAAATGGCAGAATTTGAGCCAGATTTATTAAATGAACAGATTAAATGGCTAGAAAATGATTTAGCTACTACAGATAAAAAATGGAAAGTTGTATTAATGCATAGAGATATTTTAAATTATGGCAGAGATGCAAAACCATTAGGTGATGAAATAAGCTTTTCCAGACATGGTGAAATCTATATGCCGATATTTGATAAATATGATGTTGATGCAGTATTAACAGCATATTTACACACTTATAGACGCAGAGCTTTAATCAGAGATTTTGCACAAAATGAACAGGGAACATTGTATATACTCACAGGCGTAGCAGGTAATGTGCGTTATCCAAGTTTATGGCATAAAAATCCACTTGATGAATATGTACCACCACAACCAGAAACTAATAATTATTTAGTTTTAGAAGCTGATGAAAATAGTTTAACTTTTAATTGTTATTTGCCAGATAGTACACAGATAGATACAGTTACTTTGACAAAATAATAATATATTAACAATAAAATTTATGGTATAATGAAAAACATTGATATTTAGTATAATACATAAATAGCGAGGTTTTAAAATGTTACCATTAAATTCTCAAAAGGCTTTATTTTCTGGAGAAGAAGCAAATGTAATAAGATTTGCTTTAAGTATTTTTTTACAGACTGATTTTGCTGGATTGACTTCAAAAAAAGAAGAAGAAAAAGCAAAAGATTTAGCACATTTATCTTTAGATAAATTTACTAATCGTGTAAATGATTTTACATTTAAAGAACTTTGTGTAATGGCTGGTGCTGTGGATAATTTGATCGCTTTAATTGAAGATGGCGAAACTTTTGGTATTAGTGAAACACAGATGAGAAATTGTAAATTCTTTTTACCAGCAGTAAAACAAAAATTAATAGAGCTTGTAAAATAAAAAGGGCTTTCTACAAGATTTTTTATCTATGTAGAAAGCTTTTTTATAAATAATTTTTTATTTTTAGATAATATTGACTAATTGAAAAAATGATTGTATTATAATTATAGTTTTTAAAAATCAAGTAAAACGTTTTATTAAAATAGATAAAAATAAAGGAGAAGTTATTTATGAAGATTTTAAATTTCGGTTCGTTAAATATTGATAAGGTTTATGCTGTTGAAAAAATTGTAAAAGGCGGAGAAACTATCGACTCCGTAAGTTTTAGTGAAAGTGTAGGCGGTAAAGGTTTAAATCAGTCAATTGCCGTAGCTAAAGCTGGCGGAAATATCATGCATGCTGCTTGTGTTGGTAAAGATGGAGAGATTTTATTACAAGCTTTAAAAGATAATAATGTAGATACATCTTTGATTAAAACAGTAGAGACAGCAAGCGGACAGGCTATTATTCAAGTTGATAAACATGGACAGAATTGCATTATTTTATTCCATGGAGCTAATTATGAAGTGGACAAAGCTTATATTGATGAAGTGATGCAAGATTTTGCACAAGGTGATATTTTAATTTTACAAAATGAAATTTCCAATATTGATTATATTATTGAAGTAGCAAAAGCTAAACAAATGAAAATTTATCTAAATCCTTCACCAATCAATGAAAACCTTAATAAATATAATATGCAGGCAATAGATGGAATTTTTGTCAATGAACATGAAGGGGCATATTTAGCTGGTAAAGAAAAAGTTGAAGATATATTAGATAGTTTAGCTAGCAAATATCCTGAATTAGAAATTATTTTAACTTTTGGTGATAAAGGTGCATATTATCGTCATAAAGATATAAATATTTTCCAACCTGCATATAAAGTTGATGCTGTAGATACAACAGCTGCTGGAGATACTTTTACAGGCTATTTCATTGCTTTAAGACAACAAGGTAAATCTATTGAAGAAAGTTTACAAAAAGCAAGCAAAGCATCTTCAATTACAGTATCAAGAAAAGGAGCAAGTATTTCTATTCCTAAAATTGCAGAAGTGGATTGAACTGAAAAAACATTTTTTCTATAATATTTATAAATAAATAATAAAGGTTTGAATAAATATGAAGTCACGTGTTACTATCAAGGATATAGCACAAAAAACAGGTTTTTCAGTTACAACAATTTCTTTGGTATTAAATGATAAAGCAAATCATATTCCTCGAGAAACAAAATTAATCATTGCTAAAGCTGTAAAAGAAATGGGATATAGACCAAATAAGATGGCTGTAGGCTTAGTAAAAAAACAAAGTAATATTATTGGTTTTGTATTACCGGACATTAGAAATCAGTTTTTTTCATATACAGCTAAAGTTTTAGAAGATGAATGTCATAAATACGACTGGAATTTATTGATTTGTAATTCAGATAATAATCATAAACAAGAATTAAAGCATTTAAAAATGCTCTGTGATTATATGGTCGATGGTATCTTTTTAAGTATGGCAGCTAATAGCACGGAAAAAGAAGTTGAAGAAACCATAAATTTTTTAGAGGATAATAAGATACCATATTGTCTAATTGACCGTGATATGTTTGATATTGGCAAATATAAAATCAGTGTTGATCATTTGCAAGGTGCATATTTGGCGACAGAACATTTGATAAAATTAGGGCATAAGAAGATAGGCTGTATAACAGGACCTTTAATTTTAGATGATGCACGACAAAGACTAGCAGGCTATAAACAAGCATTGAAGGATAATGGTATAAAAATAGATGAAAATCTAATTTTTGAAGGTGATTATTCTTTTGAAAAAGGGAAAATAGGCTGTGATAATTTATTAGCGAAAAATATAACAGCAATATTTGCAGCAAATGATTTCTCGGCTATGGGGGCGTTAGCTAGTATCAAAGAACATAATTTAATAGTACCTAGAGATATTTCTATCGTGGGTTATGATGATATTGCGTTTGCGTCATTATTAGAAGTTCCTTTGACAACAGTTCGTCAACCGATAGATGCAATTGGACAAAAGGCAACAGAAGTAATTAATCAATTAGTAAATAGTGAGGAAAATATAGATAGTAAAATCATTATTTTAGAACCTAAATTGATTGTTAGAAGTAGTACAAAAGCTATAAGTTAAAAAATTAAGTATATCTAAAGATACTTAACTAATATATAATTTTCCTGAATAGATATGCATGAATTTTTGATTTAAATTTAATATAGATTTAATAAATCTTACCTATCATACTATAAAATAGTATGATATAATAAAAAGAAAGAATTTATGTATGTTTAAGGAGAGGATTTTAATGGCAAATCCAGCTATGAAAATAATAGGCAAGGCGTCTACAGAATATGTAGATTCTCCTGCCACTTTGAAAGGCACGATTACAAAGGCATTTGGCTTGACACTTGTTACTATTGCATCAGCAATTGCTTCAGGTGTATTTTTAGCCAATAGCCCAGCTGCTTATGGTGTATTGATATTAGGTATGATTGTGGGTGTAGTTTTAACACTTGTTACTTGCTTTAAACCACATTTAGCACCAATGACAACACCTGGCTATGCCGTTTTTGAAGGTGCAGTGCTTGGTATTATTTCTGCTCAATTTGAAAGAATGTATTTTGGTATTTCTGCTATTGCAGTAGGAATTACTTTGGCTACAATGATTTTAATGCTTGTCTTATGGAAAACACGTATTATAAAAGTTACAGAAACAGTACGTTCTGTGATTATTTCCATGACAGGTGCTGTAGCGATTTTCTATTTCGTGAATATCATTGCAAGTTTATTCGGTTTCCATATGATGCCAACAAGTGGTATTTTTGGTATAGCAATTGGCTTTATTATCGCAGGTGTAGCAGCATTTAATTTGCTTTTAGACTTTGATAATATTGAACAAGCTGTAGCTTATGGGGCTCCGAAGTACTATGAATACTTCTGTGCTTTTGGTTTACTCTTAACTCTTGTATGGCTCTATATCGAGATTTTAAGACTTTTACAGATGATTATGGCTATGTTTGGCAATGATGACTGATAAATAAAATGATTAAAGATTAATAAAAAAGCTATTTGAGATTATCCTATATTTTGGGTGCACATCAAAAATGGATATATGCTCAAATAGCTTTTTTATTTGTTAATTATTAAATATGAAAGAATGTAAATACTAAAAATCCGATACAACTTGCAATAATACCTGCACAAGAAGGCATGAAATATCTTTTTCTAACTAAGCAATAAAAAAGGCTGATGGTAAAAATAGGAATGAAGATAAAAGGTATACATAAACCTAAAATCATAGCTATGGTTTTGTTAGCTAGAGCAATTACAATTAGAGGTAAAATATTGAATAAATGTCTAAATTTTCTTAGCTTGAGACTATATTTATACATTAAGAAGATACCTAGTGGATAAAATAAAAGCCATGTAATGATGATAAATGAATCTTTTTTATAAAATTTATCTTGTTTTATATTAGCAAGATATAAATCTGTTTGTTCTTTGTGAGTATCACCGAAATTGATTAATTTTTTAGTTAAAAAGTTTGGTGCTTGTTTGTTAGAGTTCTCCATGATAATATTCATCTCTTTTCATAACTTTTTAGTAAATTTCATTGGAAGCTTAGCGTAATATTATTTAGATTAATAAAATAGAATATCACTGTAATTTAATAGAGAATGATTAATTGCAAATAATTTATATTTGATGATTTATCAACATTAATAATTAAAAACTTCTCTAAAAGATTAGCTTCTTGATTAGTACATTAGTTAGCTTGAAAATAATATGTTTAATTGTCATTTTAGTGAAATACTTATTTAATTAATCTTTGTGGATATACACTCCTTTGAAATTTATTAATAGTTTTAAGAGATTTGTTAGAAAAAGGGATATTTGATTTGTTTTTATCTAAGTATAAACTAATGTACTATTTAAAGTATATTCGTTTTATTCTAATAATTCAATTAAATTTTCAAAAATGATTAATAAAAAATAAAAAGACTTAGTTTATTAAATGAAAAACTAAGTCTTAATTAAAATTTTAATTGATTAAATTTAATATTTTATGGTTTACATACTTTGCAAGGTACATATCCATAGCTAAAAGCTTCTTCACGACTACTAAAATATATGGCATTACCAGGATTGATTTTTTTAGCCCAGCGACAATCTGTATAGTGAAATTTATTGCTTTGAGATGAACCAATATAAGTTGTAGCTGTTGCTATATTTAAGGTCATCAATAAATTAATTAACTAAAGTTAATAAAATAATGGCAGTTTTCTTTTTAGTTTGTTTAAACATAAAATACACGTCCTTTGTTATTTTAATATAAGTTTCTCATATGAGGATGTTCTTGTATATGACATTCACGACATAACGCAATCAAATTTGTTTGGCGTAAATCTTGTTTATTACCATTTATGTGATGGACATGTAGTAATTTATGATCATGTGAACAATCTTTACCACAGCGTTCACATTGATAATGACATAATTTCCTGTGTAATTCAGAAACATGCTCCCAATTGTCAGGATAAATATTAGTTTTTGCACTATATTCATCATGTTTAGGCATATCGTGGAAAGAATAATCGCTGTTTTGTACATTAAAAAATTCTTTTAATGAAAATTCATTATAAATTTTATCTTTTTGTGCTTTAGTGGCGTATCTATATCCTTTATAATTTAATGTACTTAAGCAATATCTACAAACATGAAGTTTTTGTTCAGATTCATATACTTTATTATTACTTCCAATTGCTCGAACTAAAAGTACATCATCTTGTCTAGTTGAAACGACATATTTTTCATATTTTCCACTATTAAATATAGTTTGTAATGTTTGGCACCAAGACAAATGAAATTTATAAGCAGATTTATAATTTTTTAAAGCATCTTCAGGTTGTCCATACATAGCTTGATCACGTATATATAATAGAACTTTAGTATTTTTATAAAATAGTTCATTATTTTTAATTGAGAAATTTTTATCTAATGGAGTAATTGTTATACCAGATATTTCGATAGTTTCCCAATCTGTATTAAATGAAAATTTACCAAAATTCTTATCGACTATTAATTTATTATCAATATTCATATTGTCTCTTATATCGCTAAATATATCAGAAAAATTTATATTTCTAAGTAAAGTCATTCGAATCTATCCTTTATTAATTCATCCATTGTATCTTCAGCTTTTGTTCTAATCCTAAATTCAACTCTACGAGATTTATCAGGATTTTCAACACCATTTTCTTTTATTCTTTGACTATAAGAAAGCCCATTGGCGGTAATTTTTTCAATTAACCATTCTTGTTGATTAGTAACGGCTGGAAGAGTAATAGTATATTCTAGTACAGTTCTTGTACGAGCCTGTGAAAGTTCCATATTTTTGAAATAAGCATCCATTGTACCATGTTGACCATTCCATTCAGATGAAGTGTGTCCCTCTATACGAATTTCTTGAATATCATTTCCATATTTTTGAGATAGTATTGTAATATATCGAGGAAAAAAGTCATCTAATATGGCTTTGAATTTTGGATTTATTTCTTTAGAACCAGTAGCAAATAATACATCAGGTTCTTGGAATCTTATAGATAATGTTTGTGGATCGATTTCTGCATCCCATTTTGAAAAATCATTTTTAAATTCATTATATAAATCGTTATAGATGTTAACTTTTACATCTCTATAATCAATAATGAGATGGTTCATAGTATCTTGTTGCTGTTGTACTTTTATCATAAAAGCAATTGCTATAAATAAGAAAATTATCATTAATGCAGACATCATATCAGAAACAGACATCCAATAATTTTCAGTAACTTTAAATTTACGTTTTTGCATAATAAAACATCACCATACTTAAGATATTCTTCTACTAATTTGTACTACTTCTCTTAATTTTTCTGCTAATGGAATATAATCTTGGGCAAATTTATTTGAGATTAAAGCTAATTGATTAGCAAATTGTTTCATTGATTCACCCATAACATCTTCAAGATTTTTATTTACATTTTCTGTAGTTTTACGAAGTGCTTCTGTGTTTTGTTTATTCATTTCTACTAATCTATCAGAAATATTTTGTGTAACTTCTAAAGCACTACGTTCTAATTTATCTGTAGAAGCACTTATAGCTCTATTTGTTTTATCAAAAGCATTATTTAATTCACTTTCATGAGTATTAATCATTTTAATCATGCTATCGGAAATATCTTTTAGTCGTTTTAGCATATTTTGAATATCTTTGTCTAATTTTTCTATAGCAGAAATAGATATTTTTTCAATATTTTCATTCATAACATTGATTTGTTTTTCAATTATATGGTTAGTTTTATTATTTAAATCATTAAGATTATCTTTAAATTTAATATTGACATCATCTAGTTTATTTTTTAAATCTTTATGAAAATCAGTTACATTTTTTTCAAGTGTAGATGTAGTATTTTCAATTGCTTTATTAGTTGCATTAAATGATTGTTGTAATATAGTATCATGATGCTCTAGATTATTAACTACATTTCCTAAGTATTGATCTATACTTTCAGTTGCTTTATTTGATAAAGAAGATATTTCTTTAGCGGAAATAGCAACACTATCTTGAGCTTCTTTTAAATATTTATCCATATTTTCAGTAGCGTTATTTGATAAAGAAGATATTTGTTCAGATGTTTTATTAATGCTATTTTGAGTTGTTGCTAAATAGTAATCGATATTTTGAATAGCTTTTTGAGCTAATTCTGTTGTTTCCTGTATAGATTTTGTCATATTTTCTTGAGCTAAATTATGTAGTTTAGCTATCTGTTCATGAGCTAAAGAAGATGACATAGTTATATTATTAGTAGCTTGTGTCAATGTTTCATTTAATGCAGGTATGAATTGTTTTGCTTCTTTAGAAATTTCTACTAGTGTATTTAAAGGAAACAAGCAATTCTTCTTGATATTTTTGAGCTGTTAAAATTATATTTGACAATAATTGAGCAGATTCTTGTATACTATATGAATTATTTGCCATATCTTTTAATGAAGATTTTGCTTGTTCAATACCTTCAAAAATCACTTTTTGATTTTCTGTTACTTCAATAATAGTATTTTTATATTCTTCTTGCCATACAAGTAATTTACCTACAGCAATATTAAGTTGCTTAAAGTTTTCTCCAAATTGTTCTTGAATCTTAGTATTAAAATCTTTAATAGTTTCTTCTAAAGCTTTAATAAATGCTTTTGAATTATTTTCAGCCATTTGATGAGCAAATTCATTGAAAGCAGATATCATTCCTTCACGCATAAGTTGTATTTCTGAACGAGTTTCTTTTTCTTCATCAATAATAGCAATTCTTAAGTTTTTTAATTGTGATAGTAATGTTGTATCACTTTCGCCAGAAATAGATTTACTCATAGTATTAATTGCATCAAGAAGATGTTTATCTAATTTGATTTTTTCTTCATGATAATTAGTGTTATGTATATTTTGCTCTTGAAGCGTTTGTATTAGTTGAGTATTAAATTTTGTGGTTTCAATATTTTTTTCTTGCAAATATTCTATTAATGTAGCAATAGTAGCGTTTTCATCGACTTCATCTAATGGTTGAGATAAGTCATATTCTTTTTGTTTTTTTCTTTGCCACCATTTTGTTCCTAATGAACCAGCCATACCAACAATAGAAGTAAAAAATGCAGATTTCATACCATCTAATAAAGCTGGTACACTTTTTTCGAGGTTATGTGTATGATGGATTGTATAATGAAGTGCGACACCTAGAAAAATAAAAAACTCACTATGAATTTTCGTGTAAAATAAAGTTACCACACCAAATCCACACGAAAGGAAAATTCATAATGAGCTATCATCATCTTACCATATCTGAACGTATTCGTATAGAGGTTCTTTCTAT
>NZ_FOCY01000022.1:0-43704 GCF_900110235.1 Megamonas sp. Calf98-2
TTAATTCTTTTCTGATAACTCCGTCGTTAATAAATTTACCACCATTTTTATAATTTTCTTCCTGTTTTGCGAGAGTATAATTATAGATGAATCTAGCAGTTCCTACAGATTGCCACAGTTTTTGTTCTTGCTCTTTTGTTGGATAAATTCTAACTTCTTTCGCAAGTATCATCTTCTATTAACTCCTTAATCATTTTTTTAGCTTTATTAGCTCTTCTTTTTCCTTGAAGTCTACAACTAAATACAGTAACTATTTGAATTAAATCTTCTACTAACTCTTGTTCTTCAGTTCTCTCTGTATTATCAATAATTTCAATTGTTGTTCCATATTTTTCACAAAGATTTTCTATCAATTCATATCCAAATCTAATTAATCTATCTTTATAAAGAATTACTACTTTCTCAATCTCTGAATTAGTAATCATATCAATTAATTGATTCAGTCCTTTTTTATTATAGTTAATTCCGCTTCCAATATCCGTTATTATCTCAAATTGATAACCTTTTGCAATCATATATGTCCTTACATTTTCAATTTGCCTTTCAAGGTCATCTTTTTGCTTAGTTGAACTAACTCTGCAATAACCAACAATTTTTTTATTTATTTTAGTTTTTATCTTCAAACCTAAAAAATTATTAAGTTGTTCTTGAGAATAATATCTTGTACCACCAGTAGTTACATAAGCAGGTTTAAAAGTATTATTTTTATCCCAATTTCTAAGAGTTTGAATTGTTTTCCCTATTTTGTCTGCAAATTCTCCTATTGAGTAATATTTCATATTATCACCTCAATAGTATTATATCATAATCTTTAAATAATTTATAGATTTTTATATAAAATTATATATTATTTATAACAGCTTTAAGCCTCCTTATTTATATTATTATCAAATTTAAAATCATTTATAAATCCTAGTTTTATACTATTAATTATATCATATTAATAATAATTATTAAATAAGAATTTATTTTTGATATTTATAAGCTTTTATTGATTAACGACAGCTTTACAAAATAAAAAAAGTGCAGAAAATAAATTTCTGCACTTTTAATTGCTTTATTCTATATTTTAAATTACTTATTAATAAGCATAGCCCTGGGCAAGCATAGCATCTGCTACTTTTAAGAAACCAGCAATGTTTGCACCTACTACAAGGTTACCTTCAAAGCCATATTCTTTTGCAGTTGTTGCTGCATTTTTGTAGATATTTACCATGATTGAATGTAATTTTGCATCTACTTCTTCAAATGTCCAACTTAAACGTTCGCTGTTCTGGCTCATTTCAAGACCGGAAGTAGCAACACCACCAGCATTTGCAGCTTTTGCAGGAGCAAAGAGAACTTTATTGTCTAAGAAATAGTTGATTGCATCAATAGTGGAAGGCATATTTGCACCTTCACCAACAACTTTACAGCCGTTAGCTACAAGAGCTTTTGCGGATTCAAGATCAATTTCATTTTGAGTTGCACAAGGAAGAGCAATATCGCATTTAACAGTCCAAATACCTTTGCAACCTTCATGATATTGTGCACCTTCAACACGTTCAGCGTATTCTTTAATACGTTTACGTTCAACTTCTTTAATCTGTTTTACAACATCAAGTTTGATACCATCATTATCTACTACATAACCATTGGAATCGCTCATAGCAATAACTTTTGCACCTAATTCCATAGCTTTTTCAGCAGCATAAATAGCAACGTTACCAGAACCAGATACTACAACTTCTTTACCAGCAAAAGATGTATTACTATCTTTTAACATTTCTTCAACGAAATAGCATAAACCATAACCAGTTGCTTCAGTTCTTACTAAAGAACCACCGAAGGATAAACCTTTACCAGTTAATACACCAGTGAATTCGTTGCGAAGACGTTTGTATTGACCAAATAAGTAACCAACTTCACGAGCACCAACACCGATATCACCAGCAGGAACGTCAGTATCTGCACCGATATGTTTTGCAAGTTCAGTCATGAAGCTTTGGCAGAAACGCATGATTTCCATATCAGATTTACCTTTTGGATCGAAATCACTACCGCCTTTACCGCCACCCATAGGAAGAGTAGTCAAAGAATTTTTCAATACTTGTTCAAAACCCAAGAATTTAATTACAGAAGCGCATACGGAAGGATGTAAACGAAGACCACCTTTGTATGGTCCAATAGCAGAGTTAAATTGTACTCTATAGCCACGATTTACTTGTACGTTACCATTATCATCAACCCATGTTACACGGAAAGTAATCATACGTTCAGGCTCAACCATGCGTTCAATAATATTAGCTTTTTCATAAGCAGGATTTTTTTCAATTGCAGGTGTAATAGATTCTAAAACTTCATAAACTGCTTGTTGGAATTCTGCTTCGTTTGGATTTTTAGCTACTACTTTGTCGTAAACTTTCTGTAAATATGCGTTTTTTAAACTCATGATTAAACCACAACTCCTTGATAGAAATATCTTTATTCACAAATCATAAAATAAAATAGATATATAAATTTTACTTATATACCTTTTCTGTATTTAACGTAAATCATTATAGCACGTCATTTTTATCTTGCATAGATATTTTTTTACAAATTTACAATTAAATACTGTATACAGTATTTCCAAACTCCATTATAGCAGGTATTTATCACGTATTTTGGCTCTTGTGTACAGTATGATATAATAGATAATAATTTAATTATTATACAGAAAAGATGTGTTATCATGAATAAATTACAAAATTATCTAAATGATTATGTACAAAAATTAGATGGAGATTGGTCTTATTTAATCTACAATCTGAAAAATCCCCAAGAAATAATTTGCTTAAATGAAAATCACCTTCATAAATCAGCTAGTATGATTAAAGTTCTTATTTTAGCTACATTATGCGCTAGTGATTTAGATTTTAATGAAAAAATCTCTATTGATTATGTACCACATGTTGAAGGTGGTGGCGCATTACAAGAAATGGATAGTGATACAAAAGTCAGCATCAAAGCTCTTGCTAGTCTAATGATTGTCCTTAGTGATAATTTAGCTACAAATATTCTCATAAAAAAATTAGGTATGCATAATATTCAAGCTTATGCTGATAAATTAAATTTAAAACAGACAAAAATTCAACGTTATATGATGGATTTTGAAGCAAGTAAGCAAGGTAGAGAAAATTATTTAACTGTAAATGATTACCATAAATTACTTTGTCATATCTATGATAATCGTCATTTAGCAAGGTTTAATATCGCATGGCAAATCTTAGCTCGCCAACAATTTAGAGACCGCATTCCTTATTATTGGGATGAAGATATTGTATTCCATCATAAAACAGGTATGCTTGATTTTGTCGAACATGATGGTGGTATTTTAGAAGCAGATTTTGGCACTTATAGTATTATTATTTTTGCTTCTAATTTAAAATCAAATGCTATCGGTGGTCGTGAAATGGGAAAATTAGGGCAATATATTTATAATTATCTAGCACAAAAATAAATTTGATTATCTAATCATTAAAGGACTGATTATATGTTTAAAATTATTTCACCTAAATTAATTTTAATTTCTATATTCATAGTATATAGTTTCCTCATCAGTGGTTGTAGTGATGAAGCTATGACTGATGATACTGTTCGCTATGCTTTAGAAAGCGAACCATCTACTTTAGACCCTGCTAAAAGTACAGCTCTCGCTGAATCAAATGTAGAACTTGCTTTATTTGAAGGTTTGACTCGTTTAGATGAACATGAACAACCTCAACCAGCAGCAGCTAAAAGTTGGGATATTTCTCCAGACGGCACAGAATACACATTCCATTTGCGTGATAATCTTCTCTGGAATGATGGTACACCTCTTACTGCTCATGATTTTGAATATGCATGGAAACGCGTACTTGACCCTCAAACAGCTTCTGAAAATGCTTATATGATGTATCCATTAAATAATGGTGAAGCCTTTTTCAAACAAGAAGTATCTGCTGACCAAGTAGGGATAAAAGCTTTAGATGATAAAACTCTATATGTAAAATTAAAAGCACCTATCACATATTTTTTAAATTTAACTGCCTTTCATGCTTATTATCCTGTACCACGTCATGTTGTTGAAAAAGACCCTGAAATCTGGGCAGCTAATGATAAAATTGTTTCTAATGGGCCTTTCGTTTTAACTCATTGGATACATTCTAATCAATTACAATTTGTCAAAAATGATAAATATTGGGATAAGGATAAAGTTAAACTTGAAAATATGCAATGGCCTATCAGTGAATCTCAATCCACTCGTGTTTCTATGGTAGAAAGTGGTCAAGCTAATATCACTGTAGAACCGCCAATCTCTGAACAAGAACGCTTGACTAAAGAAGGCTTATTCAAAATGAGTCCTTATTTAGGCTCTTATTATTATAGTTTCAATACACAAAAAGCTCCATTTGATAATCCTCTAGTGCGTAAAGCTTTTTCTATGGCTGTGGATAGAAAAAAACTTGTCAGTAATGTAATTAAAGGTGGCAAAGAGCCAGCTTATGCTTGGGTTCCTCCTGGGCTTACTAATCCTATAACTAAACAAGATTTTCGCCGTGAAGGTGGCAATCTCGTAGAATACAATCCACAAAAAGCAAGAGAATTACTCAGTGAAGCTGGATATCCAAATGGCGAAGGTCTTCCTCCTATAACTATTTTATATAATACAAATGAAATGCATAAAGCTGTAGCCGAAGTAATCCAAGCTATGTGGAAAGAAAATTTAAACGTCAATGTAGAACTTTTAAATCAAGAATCAAAAGTGTATTTAGACGCTAGAAATACAGGAAATTTCCAAGTAGCTCGTGCTTCATGGATTGGAGATTATGCCGACCCTATGACTTTTATGGACGTATATCTTGATGAAAATAACGATGGTCAATATCACAATCCACTTTATAATGATTTAATTCGTAAAGCTCAAAATACAAACAATCAAGAAATTCGCATGCAAGCAATGCATGAAGCTGAAAAAATCTTGATGGACGATGCTGTTGTCTTACCGATTTATTACACTACTCAACCTTATATAGCTCAACCTTATGTAAAAAATTATCGCTGGTCAATATTAGGCACTATCGATTTTAAAGAAGCATATATCGAAAATTCCCCTGAAAAAGCTTCCGAAAAATAAATCTTATAAGTAAAACCATTATATATTTAAATATAATGGTTTTTTCTTTTATATTTTCAATAAAGTCAAAACATTTAATTGACTCATACTTATTCAAATGCTATTCTAATAATTAGATTTATTAATAATATTTATGAATAAAGGAGGCTTCCTTTATGATGAAGACTCGCCACAAAGGCAAAATTCTTGGCATTGGTAGTTGTATTGGCATCATAGCGCCAGCTACTGCTTGTGCAGATTTTGATTATACTCCTGGCATTGAACTTTTGCATCAATGGGGTTATAAAACAAAAATCTCCAAAACTTTAAAAACAAATGAAGGTTATCTCGCAGGTTCTGATAAATTGCGAGCAAGTGAACTCAATAAATTTTTTGCTGATGATGAAGTTGATGCTATCTTATGTTTTGGTGGTGGCTATGGTTGTACACGTATTCTTGATTTATTAGATTACGATTTAATCCGCAAACACCCAAAATTATTAATAGGTTTTAGCGATATTACAGCTCTTCATACTGCCATTGGACAAAATAGCCGACTTGTTACTATTCATGGACCTATGCTCAAAACTTTATCACGAAAACCTACGCAATATACGATTTCTTCTTTTTGTCGTGGTCTTCGCATGTCTGTTCCACTCGGTGCTTTTCCATTACCTAAAAAACATGATTTAGAATCATTTTATCCAGGTAGAGCATTTGGTAAGTTAATCGGTGGCAATCTAAGCGTTATCACTTCTCTTTGCGGTACTCCTTATGAATTAAAAGGGGAAAATAGTATTTTATTCTTAGAAGATATCGGTGAAGATGCTTATGCTATCGACCGTATGCTTCGTCAACTTTGGCAAAACGGTTTACTAAAAGACATCAAAGGTTTAATCTTCGGCAATTTTTCTCATTGCCAACCAAATAAACAAGAACCTTATGAATTTACTGTTAAAGAAATTTTACAGCAGTATGCTAATTTAGCCAAAGTTCCTACAATTTATAATTTCCCAGCAGGACATGAACGCACAAATGCATTTTTGCCATTAGGTGTAAATGCTACTATTAATATTACTGAGGATAATATTAATTTCTTTATCAGTGAAGCGCACTGCAAATTACGTTAATTCTATTAATTTCATCAATTAATTTTATTTTTAGAAAGATTTTATTTATGTACAAACAAGATTTAAAACAATTAGTCTGTCAAGAAATTGATAAACTCGAACCCGTCTTATCTAAACTTGCTGATTATCTTCATCAACATCCTGAAATCAGTATGCAAGAAATAAAAGCGGTAAATTATCTCAAAAAACTTTTAGAAGAATTTCAATTTATATTCACGCCTATTCTCAAAGACACATTTTCTACTGCTTTTATTGCCACTAAAGGAAATGGAGATAAAAAAATCGGCTTTTTAGCTGAATATGATGCCCTTCCTGATATTGGTCATGGCTGTGGTCATAATCTCATTTGTTTAATGAGTCTAGGGGCTGGATTAGCTTTCAATGCTGTAACAGATAAAATTGCCCAAACAGTAATCTTCGGCTGTCCTGCTGAAGAAACTATTGGCGCTAAATTAAATATTGCCGATAATGGTTATTTTGATGATTTACAAGCATGTTTAATCATTCACCCTGATGATAAAACAACTATCGGTGGCACATCATTTGCCACTCACCCTTTAGAAATAACATTTCTAGGCAAAGAAGCTCATGTAGCTGACCCTGTATATCACGGTATCAATGCTTTAGATGCTCTTGTAGATTTTTATCAAGAATTTAAAAATCTTAAGCAAAGCTTTACTAAACCTAATATCATTGGCACAATTATCACAGATGGTGGCATAGCTCCTAATATCATTCCAGCTAAAGCTACGCTAAGAGCTACTATTCGCAGTCTTGATACAGATTATTTAGAAGAAGTCATGCTTCCACAAATCAAAAAATTAGCACAAAAAATAGCGCTAAAACATCAAACACAGTTAAAAATGCATCACTATGAGCCACTTTATAAAAACTTGCGCAGTGATAAACTATTAAATCAATATTATCAAGAAAATTTCTCTCTACTTGGCGAAAAATATACTCTACTTCCTGATGATTTTGCTGATGGCTCTACTGATGTAGGCAATGTCAGTCATGTTACTAGAACTTGTCAACCTACTATTTGCATTGGCAATAATTTATTTGTTCACACTTTAGAATTTGCTAATGCCAGTGGTTCTGAATATGCGAAGAAACAAGCATTAATTGGTGCTAAAGCTATGGCAATGACTGCTATTGATGTGCTATTTGAAAAATAATCATATTTTGAGGTCTTATTCATTATGAAAATCATACAAATTCAAATCGGTAAAGTTAAAATTCCCTTAAAAAAACCTTTTATAACAGCCCTGCGCCGTGTTGACTTTGCCGAAGATATCATCATAAAAATAATCACTGATACAGGCAATATAGGTTTTGGCAATGCTCCGCCAACTGCTGTCATCACAGGAGATAGTCAAGCGTCTGTAGTCTCTGCCATTCATGATATCATTGCACCTAAATTAATCAGCTTAGATATTTGCGAATTAGAAACTATTTGCAATCAAATTGATAAAGCAATGCTTCATAATTCTTCTGCTAAAGCTGCTATAGATATCGCCATTTATGATTTATTCGCTCAGATGTGCAATTTGCCATTATATAAATTATTAGGTGGCTATCGTACAGATATAAAATCTGATTTAACAATTAGCTTACGCGAACCTGAAATCATGGCTCAAGATGCGCTTGAAGCTGTAAATAATGGTTATACTGATTTAAAAATCAAAGTTGGCAACGACTCAGCTTTGGATTTTAAACGCATTATTGCCATTAGAAATGCTGTAGGCAATGAAATAAACATTCGCCTAGATGCCAATCAAGGTTGGAAACCTAAAGAAGCTGTTCGCCTAATTCGCCAATTTGAAGATAAAAATTTAAATATTGAACTCATTGAACAACCTGTAATCGCTCATGATACTGTAGGTCTAAAATTTGTAACAGATAATGTAGACACTCCTATCATGGCTGATGAATCAGCTTTTGGCACATATGAAGTATTTGAACTTCTCGCTAAAAGAGCTTGCGATTTAATCAATATCAAGCTCATGAAAGCTGGCGGTATTCACAATGCTTTAAAAATCGCTGACATGGCAAAAATTTGTGGCGTTGAATGTATGATGGGTTGTATGCTCGAGTCCAAAGTAGGCATTACAGCATCTGCTAGTTTAGCTGGTGGTAAATCCATCATCACTAAAGCAGATTTAGATGCAGCTGATTTACTTGCCACAGACCCTATAGTTGGTGGTATATCCTATAAACAAAATCATATCATTTTAAATGAAAACAATGGTCTTGGCATAACAGATATCAAAGACTGGGAATTTATCACTGAAATAAAATAAAGGCTAGAAAATTCTAGCCTTTTTTTGTATCTTTATAAAAAATCTCAATTAATAATTAAATTTTATTTTAATCTTTGCTATAATAAAATTGTTATGCATATAATAATTATCATTTAAGAGGTGTTTATATATGGCTAAAGAAAAAAAAGATAAAAAAGCATTAAAAAATGCTAAAAAAGATATTTGGAATAATTATTCCGCTTCTGAAAAAAAAGCATTAGAGAAACTTTGCTTAAACTATCGTCATTTTTTAAGTAAATGCAAAACAGAACGTGAATGTGTAAAAGAAATTATTTTCCAAGCTCAAAGAGCTGGTTATAGAGATTTAAAAGATATCATCACTAATAAAGAAACACTTCAAGCTGGTGATAAAGTTTATTCCGTATGTATGAATAAATCTGTTGTATTATTCAATATCGGTTCTGAACCTATGGAAAATGGCATGAATATTCTAGGTGCTCATATCGATAGTCCTCGCCTTGATATCAAACAAAATCCACTTTATGAAGATGGTGGACTTGCTTATATGGATACACATTATTATGGTGGTATCAAAAAATATCAATGGGTTACTGTTCCACTTGCTATCCATGGCGTTGTAGCCAAAAAAGATGGAACTATTGTTGATATCAATATCGGTGAAGATGATAATGACCCTGTATTTTGCGTAACAGATTTATTAATTCATTTAGCACAAGAACAAATGCAAAAAAATGCTGCTAAAGTCATTGAAGGTGAAAACCTCGATATCTTAGTTGGCTCTATTCCTCTTGATGGCGCTGAAAAAGATGCTGTAAAAGCAAATGTTTTAAAAATAGTTGGCAAAAAATACGGTATCGAAGAAGAAGATTTCCTCTCTGCTGAACTTGAAGTAGTTCCTGCTGGTCGTGCTAGAGAAGCTGGTTTTGACCGTAGTATGATCATCTCTTATGGTCAAGATGACAGAGTTTGCGCTTATACTTCTTTAGTAGCTATGCTTGAAACTAAAAGTATGACTCGCACAGCTTGCTGTCTTCTCGTAGATAAAGAAGAAATCGGTTCTGTAGGTGCTACTGGTATGCAATCTCGCTTCTTTGAAAACGCTGTAGCTGAAGTTTTGAATTTACTTGGTCAATATAGCGATTTAACATTAAGACGTTGTCTTGCTAATTGCAAAATGTTATCTTCTGATGTAACTTCTGCATATGATGCTTTGTATAAAGGTTCTTTTGATATGAAAAATATCGCTTACCTTGGTCATGGTATGGCATTTAATAAATTTACAGGAGCTCGTGGAAAATCTGGCTCTAATGATGCTAATGCTGAATATCTCGGCAATATCCGTGCTATCATGGAAAAAAATAATGTAGCTATTCAATTTTCTGAGCTTGGTCGTGTAGACTTAGGCGGTGGCGGAACAATCGCTTATATCATGGCTCTATATGGTATGCAAGTAATAGATAGCGGTGTTGCTGTATTGAATATGCACTCCCCATGGGAAATCACTAGCAAAATCGATGTTTATGAAACTAAAAAAGGATATAGTGCTTTCTTAAAAGACGCTTAAAATAAAAAAATGCCTTCTAAAGCTAAAAACTTTATGAAGGCATTTTTTATTATTTTTATACAACAGCTACTAAGGCATAAAATAACATAATATAATTTATACTCAAAGCATAAGGCAAAATTTTCTTGATAACTAAATTAGTATCCACATCTACATATTGCATCAAAGCTATATTTTGCACATCTAAAGGGTCCATCATTTTTCTCAAATTGTTCAACGATAATAGTGCCATACCTAATACCATAGGATTCATAGATGTTGAAGATATTATCACAGCACTTAGACCAGCCCCCATACCTTGCAAGTTGAAAGGCCCTTTGTATAAAACAAGTGGTGATAATATCGTGAAAAATAATAGACATTGCGTTGGCGATTTTGGCATTAAATGCAACAATAACGGTGCCATTAAATCTACAACTTCTGGAGTCTTTACCGCATGCATGAAAATCCCCACACTTGATAATAAAATAATAACCTTTGTAGATTTATAAATACTAACCTTCAATAATTCCAACATATCCATAAATGGCTGCTTGGAGCCCATAGCTAAAAAGCCATAAGATAAGGCTAAAATTAAACCTGTTTCAATATTTAATTTAAAGCCAAAAACAGCTATAAATGGTATGAAAATAGTACATAATCCCTGCCAATTTACTTTTATATTTTTCTGCTCATAATCTATGCTTTCAATATCTTTAACATATTTACTGTTCAATAAAATATAAAAAACTAAAGCTATAACGCCAACAATTGCCATGATATAATAAAAATCTTTTACTTTATCAATATTCCATGACAATAAATTAGCGTACAAAATATGATATCCAGGATTTAAACAACTACCTATCGCACTAGATAATAATAACAACACGACTGAACCTTGCTTATTAAATCCTATTTTTAACAAAATAGGCATAAATATAATAGCAATCAAAATTATCGAACTAAAATTTGTTATTATACTAGAAACGATTATTGTCAAAATAGCTACTACCCATAAGATACCTTTTAAATTATGTTGCAAATACTTTAAACATAAATGATTTATACTCTCATCTAATTTAAATTCTACAATAAATATTGCTAGCATCACACTTAAAATATAAATAAACATCGGCTCAGCTAAAGTCGTAGCTCCTTTTACAATAACATAATCAGCAATGCTATATTCACTGCCTATTATGGGAGTGCCAGCTAATATCGCTGTAACTATACCAAAAGCTGGCAAAGCACGTACAAATTCTACTTTTTTTGTTATTATTAAACCTACTGTCAACAAAAATATTAAAAAAACTAAAATGGCTAATAATCCATAATCTTCCATGACACTATCACCCACTTTATATTTTATTTTTATTCATTAGCTTTATTTAGTTCATTTACTTTGGCAATAGTTTCTGGTGATACTACAATCTTACAAGCACCAGCTTCCACTTCCATCAAATCGCCAGCTTGATACAATAAACCTATTGAACCATCATGACAAATAAAATAATTATGACTTACATATGGTATTCTTTTTGATAAATTAACACCATTATCCAAACCATCAACGGCATAAGCTTGGCTGTTATTCAAAGCATCTTGCAATTGTTCTAAATTGATATTTAGATATCTACTCATAGGTACACGTTCGCCAGTATGTTTATCATATGTGATAGTATAACCTTCTAATTCCATACTATTAGAGAATTTCTTTTTCTTATTCACATAAAACATCAAAGAAATAATATTATCATCTTCATATTTTTCATAATAAGTCATATCAACTTTGCTATATACATGTTTTTCTATCTTTTCTTTTAAATCTTCAAGCTGTGCTTCAATATCTTCATTTATTTTGTCTTCAATCTTTTTATCCTCTATATCTACTACTGGATAAGCTAAACTATATGTTTGTTTTTTATCTCCCATATATTCACTAGACACTTGAGCTGTAGATATCGAGGGCAAGAAACTAAGTAACGTAAAAATTATACATATTTTGATTATATTATTCATAAAAAAACCTCCATTAACTATTAATATCCACAAATTATTATTAATTATATCATAAATATTTAAGACTATCACAAAATAAAAACAGAGTATAACTTTTCTTTCGATAAGCTATACTCTGTTTTATTTATCTATCCTTAATAACCATTTACTACCACATCAACTTTTCCTGTATCTGGATTAATGATTAAACCATGTACGGGGATATCATTAGGAATTAATGGATTTTCATGTATACTTGCTACGCTTTTTTCCACATTATCCTTAGGATTGTGAAATGTATCAATCCATTGGGATAATTCATCTTTTATTTTATCAATAGCTTTTCCATCAATACCACGTTTTATCATAGTATCAATCAATTCTTTTGAAGTAGCTGTTGCCATACCACAACCATAATGACCAATAACCATAATTTCCTTGATATCAAATTGATAAATACAAACTAACAAACTGCGAATTACATCATCAAATTTACTAGTTATTGTATTGCCTGCCGTTTTTATCATTTTGACTTCACCGCGACGAATACCAAGTGCTGGCTCTAATAATTCAACCAAACGCGTATCCATACAACTAACAATAGCTAGATGTTTTTGTGGATATTTACTCCAAGTATTCACTTCTTGTGTATGTTCAAGATAAGCTTGATTTGCCTGTAAAACTTCATCTAAAAGCGTCATATATCTTCTTATCCAAGCTCCTTTTTTATTTATTTAATTTATAGACTACCCAATAGTAATTGTATAAAAAGCATCAAATTGCTTACTTGGTGCTAAATGCAATATACCTTTTTTATTGGAAAAATCTGTTTTTTGAGTGCTATCAGCTAAACCATACCATGGTTCAATGCATAAAAATGGTGCTTTCACTGGTTTTGTCCAAATGCCAAGATATGGAAAACCTTTGAAATTAACTTTTACAAAATGATTGTTTGCTGTATTAGTTAATTTCACTTCTTCAGAAAATAATTTTTTAAATACTAGAGCATCTTCAATAAATAAATCATGGTTTAAGCGCAATACTTTACCATAAACAAGTTTTACTGGAGCTACTCCGCCATCAAATACTCCTGCAGAATTTACATGATAAGAAGTCAATGGATTAGCTTCTGTCTGTTCAAACTCGAGTTCATGTTCATCAAAAGAGCCTTCAACGCCAATTGGACAATTAAATGCAGGGTGAGCACCAATGGAAAAATACATATCTTCTTTTGTATCAAGATTTTCTACTTTCCATGAAACTTTTATTTCTGCAAAATTAATAGTATAGGTAACTGTCAATTTAAACTTAAATGGATACATTCTCAATGTATCTTCATCATAAGTCAATGTGTATTCCAAAGAATTTTCTGTCTGTCCGCTAAACTCAAATTCTTTATCACGAGCAAAACCATGACCTGGCATACGATAAACAGTTCCATCATATTCATATTGACCATTTTTTAATTTACCAACAATAGGAAATAAGATTGGCGCATGTCTTTGCCAGTAATTAGGGTCAGCCTGCCAAATATATTCAATACCTGTATCTTTAGCTACAAGGCTATGAATTTCAGCACCATGAGTATCTACAGTGAGGCGTAAAATATCATTTTCTAACGTTTTTAACATGAAAAAAACACCTTCTTATGTTTTATTTTTTATAACAAATCTCCCATGCGTTCTTGAGGTACTGTTAAATCTAAATGATTATCTAATGCTTCTAATACTTTTCCTTCAACAGTAAAGCGAACTGCTTTTATATCTTTGAATTCTGTTAAAGAATTTACAATAGAGCCAATCAACATTAATTCCCCAGTAGAACCACCTGTGAAATTTGTTTTAAATGCTTTATTAAAATCAACAGTGGCAATATTATTATTTACTTTAACTGATAAAACTTGTGTATCTTTTGGCATGATATAGATACCTTCTTTATCAGAAATAGGTCCATCTATTAATGCTTGTACAACAGCTTTGTATTTATCTTCACGATTTAAATTTATCTGTCTTTGTGTTGGAATTAATTTTTCACCATTAGCATCAGGGAAATAAATTGTAACACCAGATACTTTCTTTTCGTTTGTTTGGTCCATATCACTTGCACTAGTGCTAGAAGAACTTACTTCTTTATTTACATTTTCCTGTACAGAGCTAGAAGAACTTTTTTCTAAATTCGTACCTTGCTCTGTACAACCAGAAGTAATTGTTAAAATAGATATTGATAAAACTGCTAATAAACCTTTTATAGATTTTATTTTTACTCTCATTATTTTTCGCCTCTCAAATTATATTAATTAATTGCTAAAATATTCGTTAATACCTTCTGCTATAGCTTTTGCCATTGTTGTTTGCCATTCATCATCACTTAATAAAGCTTCTTCATCATAATTAGTAATAAAAGCTGTTTCAATGAGTACAGCTGGCATATAAGAATGTTTTACTACATAAAAATTACAAGTGGAAATGCCTCTATCACGCAAGCCATTAGCTTCAATCATTTTTTCTTGAATGCTTTGTGCTAATCTTTGTCCTTGATAGCTAGAACCATAATAAAATGTCTGTGTGCCATTTGCAGCAGGATTTACAAAAGCATTGCAATGAATACTAACAAATATATCTGAATTTGCATTATTTCCTACATCAACACGTGCTTGTAATTCATTTCTTGCAGAAGCATTTGGACCATAAACATCGACATCACTATCTCTAGTCATAACCACTTTAGCTCCTGATTGATTTAAAATAGAAGCTACTTTTTGAGATATAGCAAAAGCTCCCTCTTTTTCTGTATATCCATTATGTCCTACAGCTCCAGAATCAGAACCGCCATGACCTGGGTCAATAGTGATTATTTTATTTTTTACATTACTCAAAGCTACATCACTAACTACAGGAGTATTCACTACACTATTAAAAATATCGATTGCTATACCTTTTTTACCTAAACTATATATTTTGTAATTATTATTTACTTCTTCTTGTAAATATATTTTTCCTTGAACTGTATCCTTTTTTTCTTGTAAAAATACTTTTTTAGCGATATTTCCATCTAATTTTTCTTGTCTTGATATATTACTTATTTGAGCATCTTCTATATTAAAAATCAATTGATATTTATTATTAGGATTTTCCTGAATAGAAAAGTTTTTTACTTCTCTATTAGTATTTATTTCTATATGAAGATACGTATCTCCTTGCTCTGAAGTCATAAGATTATGAGAAATTTTTTCTACATTTACACTACTTTTAGCCAAAGAAATATTTGGTATGACCATAAGCAACAAAACAACTGAACATAAAATTACCTTTTTTAATAAATTATACACTCTTACTACCTCTTTAATTTATTTATTATCATTTTTTAAGGACTTTAATAAATCTTCTATTTCTGCTACAGCTTTTTTTGTAGCTACTTCATCATATTTAATATCTATAGATAAATAATCTCCCTCCTTTAAATTCTCATCTAATAAATTCTTAGGAAAAACAACTTTTTGTTCATCTTCCCCTACTAATAATACAACTTTATCTTCTTCAAATCTATCAATAACAGCACTTATCATATCTTTGCCTCGATTTTATTTATATTTTATTTTTCTGTAGTAATTTTATAATCTTTACTACCATCACTTGTTATAGTAATAGAACCATTTTTATCTGTTTCATATACTTTCATACCTAATTTTTTATAACGTTCCATAGTTTGTTTATGCGGATGTCCATATTCATTACCAGCACCTAAAGAAATCAATACCGTTTTAGCATCTACTTGTTTTAGAAAAGCTTCACTTGAAGATGTTCTACTGCCATGATGAGGAGATTTTAATACTAATGAAGCGAGCTCACTACCATATGTTTTCACCATATTTTCTTCAGCTTCTTTTTCAGCATCTCCTGTGAACATCATTGTAAAATCATTGTATTTTAATTGACCAACTAAAGAATTATTATTTAAATCATCTCCAGATTTTAACATCTGTTTTGTAGGGCTAAAAACTTTGAATTTTACGCCACTACCAAAATCTAATTCATCATTTGCTGATAATTGTTGATATTTTATTTTTTTCTCTTTTATATTTTTTAAATAAGTCTTATATGTTTGTGTTGTTGTAGGGTCTCCATTATCATAAACTTCTTTGACTTCAAAATTCTTAAATACTGCATAAGCTCCACCCAAATGGTCTGCATGCGGGTGAGTTATGATTAATTTATCAATAGTTGTAATATTTCTTTCCTTCAATAATTTAACTAAATTATCACGCTCATCAATATCGCCTGTATCAATCATGATAGTTTGTTCTTTTGTTTGTATAAGCGTTGCATCACCTTGACCGATATCTAACATCTCTATTTTTAAAGCTTCGTCTTTATTTGCTGACTGTGTAGCATTATCTTTTCCACAACCCCATAAAAATAAACTGCACAAAATCATCAATAAGGCAACAATCTTTTTCATTCTATCAACCTTTCACCAATTTAATTTGATATTAAGTTATATAGCAAAAGTGCTCCTTAAAATCATCAGGAGCACTCCGCATACATCAACTATTATATAAAATTTTTTATGTATAGACAATTCGTTTTACTTTTTTAATCAATTTAGTTTAGAACTTAACTAGCCCTAAACTAATCATCAATGCCTTGTTTACTTCCTGCATAAAATTTTTATCCAGCGTGGTAACTTTCTTACTCAATCGAGATTTATCAATAGTACGTAATTGTTCTAACAATACCATAGAATCTCGTTCTAAATTACAGTATTTTGCAGGCAAATCAACATGTGTAGGCATATGTGTCTTACCTAATTTGGCAGTAATTGCAGCTACTATAATAGTTGGACTATATTTATTACCAATATCATTTTGTACAATGAGTACTGGTCGTAGTCCACCTTGCTCTGAGCCAATTACTGGGCTTAAATTAGCATAATATATATCGCCACGCTTTACAATCTCATTTCTTCTCAGCGGATACACCATTACAAGAAATTTATTAAATAATAAATTGCGCTCTTGCCTCAGGCTTTCAACTCCTTTTCTAAATAAAATATGACTAACGCGACTTTGTAGTCATTTATATTTAATATGTTTCCTCCAACATATTAAGAAATTGCTAATATCATTGATTTTTATAAAAATTACTTCTAGTATAACAAACTGTCTTGACTTAAGCTTCTTGCTTATTTAAAAATCCTATATTTTCCTATCAACTAAGCTCATTATAACATATTTTTAATAAGCATACATCTTTTTTACTATTTGTTTGCAAAATAGTTTTACAAAATTAAGCTAAATTTTTGTTATTAGGGCAATAAAATTTACTATATGTCCAAAATAGTGAACTATTGCCCTTTATTACAAATATTATCTCAATTAGTACCTTATTTAATGTCTATTTGTTTACGAGCTTTAGACAGATTTAATAAAATATCTCCTGCTATTAAACCAGCCTGTCCATTTTCTCCAGCTAAATCACCAGCAAGTCCATGTAAATAAACGCCCACTGGAGCTGACATTTTTCCAGCTAATTTTTCAGCTACAATACCCGCTATTGTACCAGCTAAAACATCACCACTGCCGGCTGTTGCCATACCTGCATTGCCAACTGTAGTTACAAATATATTTCCGTCTGGATAAACAACAAGTGTTTTTTCACTTTTCAACACAAATATTGCATTAAAATATTCTGCTGCTTTTCTAGCTATTTCCCAAAGATTATCTTTTAAATCTGAAATAGTGATATGCAATAGGTTTGCCATTTCTCCCAAATGAGGTGTGAGTATTGGCATTTGTTTTATTTTCTTTAATTCATCAGGTGCTTGGCTAAAAGCAAAAATAGCATCAGCATCTAATACTAAAGGTTTATCTAAATCAATAGCTAATTTTCTTACCATTTGACATGTTTCATCATTTCTACCAAGTCCAGGTCCCATTAAAACTACATCAAAATCTTTAGCTATATCTTTTATATTTTCCACAGCACTATCGCCTAATACGCCAGGCAATATTTCTGGCAATGGTTTTACCATGACTTCTGTATTTTTCATGGATAAAATATCATATAAACTTTCAGCAGAAATAAGTGTAGATACGCCAGCACCTATTTTTAATACAGCTTGGCTAGATAAACAAGCAGCGCCTGTATAACCTGTTGAACCTGCTAAAGTTAAAACTTTTCCACAAGAACCTTTATATACATCATCTGCTCTTGAAGCTAAATGTGCTTTTACAAAAGCTTCATCTATAGCTTCTTGTTTTATATCTTCTTTAGTCAATAAATCATTTGGTATGCCAATAGTTTTTACGATTATATTACCTGTATGTTTGCAACCAGGATACATAATCAAACCAATTTTTGGTAAACCAAAAGTAATTGTAGTAGTGGCAAAAATAGCATCACTTTCCACTACTCCTGTATTAGCATTAACACCACTTGGCATATCTACTGATAAAACAGGTCTATTCGAAGTATTTACTATTTGGATACATTTTTTAATGTTTTCTCGTAATTGTCCATGAATACCTGTACCTAGCAAAGCATCAATAATACAATCAGAAAAAGTTATTGATATTTGCAAACGAGTCCAATCACGTTCAGAAACAATATGGTATATTTCAGCTTTCATATTCACTAAAACATTGTAATTAATTTTAGCAGATGGTGTAAAATGTTCTGTATTTCCTAAAATAAAAATCTTAACTTTTGCACCATTATTCATTAAATGTCTAGCTGCTACAAAGCCATCTCCGCCATTATTACCACAACCAGCTAAAATGCAATAGCTCTGTCTAGCTACAGCTATATCTTTGCATAAATTCATAGCTTCTTTTGCTATTTCATGCCCTGCATTTTCCATTAAAGCTATTTCTGGTATACCAAAATGATTAATCGCTTCATTATCAATTTGTCTCATTTGTTCAGCAGATGCAATTTTCATATTATCATTATCCCTCCAAGATAGCTTGAGCTACTGCATATTCTTTGCAATGACTCAAGGAGATAAAAATATTATATATCTTTCTTTTTGTAGCTATATATGCAAAATATCCATAAAGTTTTACATGTGGTGCTCCATCATCATCTGGTAATATCTCAATATCAGTCCACAATCCTCCACCAGATATACCTGTACCCAACGCTTTTACTACAGCTTCTTTAGCTGCAAATCTAGCTGCATAAGAAGAAACTGCCATTTGTTTTCTAGAATTACAATATTCCTGTTCTTTTTTTGTAAAAATGCGCTCGATAAATTTTTCATTGGTTAAGGATTTTTCTATTCTTGATATTTCTATGATATCAACACCTGTACCCTTTATCATTCATACTTCACCCTTTATTTTATTTTAATGCCTCTTGTAATGTAAGTGCATTTTGTTTCATAGCCTTGATATAAGCATCAAGATCATTTTCTCCTGTTACTACAGGATCTAAGGTATAAACTTTAGCTCCTGTTTCATTGGCAATCGTTTTGGCTGCTGTTGATGAATATTGTGGTTCTGCAAATAAAGCCTTTGCCTGTAAATCATTTACTTGTGCAATAATTTCATCTAATTCACTAGGTGTTGGCGCTGTTCCTGGTTCACGTTCAATTACACCAACAATATTTAAATTAAATTCTTTAGCAAAATAAGGAAATGCTTCATGGAATGTAACAATATCTTTATGTGGTAAATTATCAATCTGATTATGCATATCTTGTTTTAAATCTTCCAATTTAGCAATATATTCTTTGGCATTTTTTTGATAAGCATCTGCATGTTCAGGATCTAATTTACTCAATTCATCAGCAATTGTCTGTACTTGTGTCATACAATTAGATACACTAACCCACACATGTGGATTTTCTCCATGTTCATCTGCTAATAATTCAATGCCTTTAGCAGCTTCAACAACTTTTAAATTCTTCTGATTATCAATTACATCTTGTAAAAAAGATTCCATACCAGCTCCATTAGCTATGAAAACATCTGCATTTTCTAACTTTTTCATATCAGCTGGTGTCATTTGATAATCATGTAAACAACCTGTTTGTGGTTTAGTCATATTTTCTACAACTACCCCATCAATTCCTTTTGTAACATTCAAAGTTTCTATATAAATTGGATAAAAAGATGTAACAATTTTTATTTTATCCTCTGAATTTGCTTTATCCTCTTGACTTGTACTTGTCTTTTCATTACCACAAGCTGTAAACACCATCATTGTCATCAAACTCAAAACCACTAATAATAATTTTTTCAAAATAAAAACTCCTTTAAGATTTTATTTTTCCTCAATCATCACCAATATATATACAAAATTATATAAAATGTGGCGATACTACCAAGGATAAAATCCTCGATATACTCGCCACTAAATTAATTTATATCAAAGTTTAATAGTTGCTGCAGCAGATAATGTTTCGCGAGCTTGTTTCATGATATCTTCAATGATTGTAGCTACAGGTTCTACTTTTTGTAAAACAGTCAAAGATTGACCAGCCTGCATCATACCATTTACTACATCACCTTCAACAGCTGCTAATTTATTTGTACCTGTTGCCATGCGAATAAGTTCTTCTTTAGAAGTTTTACCTTCATTTTCTTTTTGTACAAATTCTGTAGAGAATTTATTTTTAATACCACGTACAGCACCACCAAGAGTAAGACCTGTAACAATAGTATCTGTATCTACAGCTTCAATTAATTTTTGTTTCATATTTTCATGAACAGAACATTCTTCTGCTACTAAGAAACGAGTACCCATCTGTACACCGCCAGCACCCATGAGCATAGCTGCTGCTAAACCACGACCATCGCCGAAGCCACCAGCCATAACAACTGGAATATCTTTTATCTCTGGAATTACTTGTGTCATAAGAGCCATTGTAGTCAATACGCCAATATGACCGCCAGCTTCCATACCTTCTGCTACCATAGCATCAGCACCAGCAGCTGCTACACGTTTTGCAAGTTTTACATTTGGAATTACAGGAATTACTTTTATACCTGCTTCTTTTAATTTTGCAAAATATGGAACTGGATTTCCTGCACCTAAAGTAACAAAAGCAGGTTTTTCTTCGCAGATAACATCTACGATTTCATCTTTATTTGGTGCCATGAGCATTACATTTACACCAAATGGTTTATCTGTTAATTGTTTTGCTTTGCGGATTTCTTCGCGAACATATTCTGTAGTTCTACCACCACAAGAAATAATACCTGCACCACCAGCATTAGAAACAGCTGCTGCAAGTTTTGCATCAGAAATCCAAGCCATACCGCCTTGAATAATTGGATATTTTATACCTAAAACTTCAGTAATAGACTTTGCCATTATAATCCTCCTAAATGAAAAATCTTTTTGCTCAATTTTAATTCAAATCTTATTTTAGTATATCATAAAATCCATACTAAATCATTAGGGATTAATTATAAATAATAATTTTTGCTTGCGTGATAATTTTTTTATTTGAGCTTCACGCTTCATAGCTTCGCTTTTTGTGGCAAAAACTTCATAATAAACTAATTTAACCGGCAAACGCCCACGTGTATAGCGAGCACCTTTGCCGGCATTGTGTTTTTCTAGACGCTTTTTTAAATCATTTGTCCAACCTGTATATAAAGTACCATCACTGCATTGTACCATATACGTATAACAATTCATTATTCAGCATCTTTAATTTCTATTTTATTAATAACTACATCTTCGATAGGTTTATCCATGAAATCAGTCTGTACATGACCAATAGCTTCCACTACGTCCATGCCTTTTATTACTTTACCAAAAACAGCATGATGACCATCAAGCCATGGAGTTTTATCTAAAGTGATGAAGAACTGAGAACCACCTGTATTAGGGCCAGCATTTGCCATGGATAATACGCCAGGGCCATCATGTCTTAAATCTTTGTGGAATTCATCTTTAATTGTGTAACCAGGGCCACCTGTACCATTGCCATTAGGGTCTCCACCTTGAATCATGAAACCATCAATTACACGATGGAAAATTAAACCATCATAAAAATTATGTTCTGCTAAGTCGATAAAATTACCTGTTGTGATTGGTGCTTTATCTTCGAATAATTCAATTTCAAAAGTACCCATATTTGTTTCAAATACTGCAATACGATTTTTACTCATTGATTGAACTTCCTTTCCTATTTGTTCATTAGAATTTATTTGTTGCTCTGCAATACCATTACTTGTAAATAAAGATAAGGTAAATACAGATGCTAATAAACATAAAAATATAAATTTTTTCATCTCATCTATTCTCCATCATACTTATTTTATTTAGTGATAAAATGACTCTCTCCAGGAACTTTAGGGCACCAAATAGAGTTCATTTTCTCTTTATTGGGAAAATCTTCTGGTATTATCCAATCTTTTTCACCTACATTGTGCATAGTAATTAAATTTTTAACTTCCGTAACTTTGCAAAACTCAGTTACACCTAAATCTAAAAATTCTTCTAATCTACTATCTACAGGGAAAAATGCTATATCCATTTTTAAACCAGATAAACGCATCATTTGTTTTACAAATCCATTTTTAGCAAATACATTATTTTCTTTTGTATCACCTTTCCAATGCCACCAATTAAAATCGCCTGCATGGAAAATCTTCCAATCATTTTTTTCTACAAAAAAAGAAATTCCTTCATCAGTAGAACTAAATGAGCGTACATGTATATTTTTATCATCATAAGTCATATATTCATCTAAAATAATAGTCTTTTCTTTAGGCAATACATCAGTTACTACATCATAGCTGATAAAATATTTCGTTACCTTATCTTTAAACTCACTTATTTTAGGATTAAAATGGTCATAATGAACATGCGATACAAAAAAATAAACTTCTTTTTTATCTTGAATAATTTTGTCCACTATATTTTTTTCATCTTGATAATAATCAAAAATTATTGCACAATCGCCTATTTCTAAAATAAAACCGCTATTTAATAAATAAGTTACTTTTACTTTGTCATACATCAAACTCACCTCAAAAAGGCATAATATATATTCATTTTCACAAATTTTAGCAATAGTGTCAAGACCTGTTTATTTTTGTCAACAAAATAATATTTTTCTAGCATGATTTTCTATTTTTAGTTATAATATCTATTGATAACTTGTAAACATGAAAAATATAAGGGGTTGAACATAATGTTTAGATTTTTAACTGCTGGAGAATCTCATGGACAATGCTTAACAGCATTAGTTGAAGGAATTCCCGCTGGTCTTAAAATAAATCTTGATGAAATAAATAGACAAATGGCACGCCGTCAAAAAGGCTATGGTCGTGGTGGTCGTATGTCTATAGAAACGGATAAAGTAGATATCTTATCTGGTGTACGTTTTGGCGAAACAATGGGCGACCCTATTACTTTGCGTGTAGTGAATAAAGACTGGGAAAACTGGACTGACCGCATGTCTGTGATGGGTACACCTACATGGACTAAAGTTACAGCTGCTCGCCCAGGTCATGCAGATTATGTTGGTATCAAAAAATATAATCGTGAAGATATCCGCGATATTTTAGAACGCTCTAGTGCTAGAGAAACAGCTGCACGCGTAGCTGCTGGAGCTGTTGCTCGTCAATTTTTAGAAGCTTGTGGTATAAAAATCGTATCTCATGTAATCAATATCGGTGGTGTAAAAGCTAATACAGATAATATTGATTATGCTAATTTACAACCTAATGATAGCGATTTAAACTGTAACGATGCTCAAGCAGAAGCTAAAATGCGCGAAGCAATTCGCGATGCTGGTCAATCAGGCGATACTTTAGGCGGAACTTTTGAAGTTGTTGTCCAAAATATGCCAATCGGCGTAGGCAGTCATATTCAATGGGATAAACGCCTCGATATGCAACTTGCTGGAGCCATGATGTCCATTCAAGCTATCAAAGGCGTTGAAATCGGCGATGGTTTTGATTATGCAAATCACCCAGGCAGTCAATTACATGATGAAATGTTCTACAATGAAGATAAAACAGTTTATCGCAAAACAAATCATGCAGGTGGTATCGAAGGTGGTATGAGTAATGGCGAGCCTATTATTGTTCGCGCTTGTATGAAACCCATTCCTACACTTATGACACCACTTCACTCCATTGATATTGAAAGTAAACAAGAAGTTTTAGCTTGTAAAGAACGCAGTGATGTTTGTGCTGTTCAAGCAGCTTCCGTAGTTGGCGAAGCTATGGTTGCACTTGCTATCACTAAAGCCATGATTGACAAATTCGGCAGTGATTGCATGGTTGATGTCCTTCAAAATTTACAAGCTTATAACGAAAGAATAAAAGGATAGGATTAAAATGAAATCTAATATTGTACTTATAGGATTTATGGGCAGTGGAAAATCTATTACAGGTAAATTATTAGCTTATCGTTTAGGTTATAGTTTTGTAGATACAGATACAGCTATCGAACAAGAATACAAAACAAAAATAAAAGATATGTTTGCTAAAGAAGGCGAAGCAGTATTTCGCCAACGTGAAACAGCTACTATCCAAAAATTAGCACAAAAAAGTCATCAAGTAATTTCTACAGGCGGTGGCGTTGCTACTAAAGAAACTGATATGCAAGAGCTTCGCAAAAATGGTATCATTATAGCGCTGACAGCTATGCCACATACTATTTTAAAACGCACTGGAAATGATAAACGTCCTCTACTTGCAAAAAAAAGCAATGAAGAACGTTTAAAAACTATTATTGAACTTATGGCTAAGCGTGCTCCATTTTACAAAAAAGCTGATTTAATCATAAAAACAGATGATACAACACCACTGCAAAATGTCGAAATCATTATGAAATACTTAAAGGGTGTGAAATAATGCGCATTGTTCCCGTAAATCTCAATGAAAAATCTTATAATATCTATATTGCTCATAATCTAGAAACAACTATCATTAATTTTTTTAAAGCACAAAAATATTCTCAGAAAGCTTTAATCATCACTGATACAAATATTGCTCCATTATATGCAGACAGCGTCAAAGATTTACTCACTAAAGCTGGTTTTAATGCCAAAATTGCCATCATTCCAGCTGGTGAACAATCTAAATCTTTATCCGTTGCAGAAACACTGTATACACAAGCAATTGAACATGGTCTTGACCGCAAATCTCCTATCATTGCTCTAGGTGGTGGTGTCGTTGGTGATTTAGCTGGTTTCATTGCCGCTACCTTCATGCGTGGTGTGCCTTTCATTCAAATGCCAACTAGCCTACTTGCACAAGTTGACTCTAGTGTTGGTGGCAAAGTCGCTGTAAATCATGCTCTAGGCAAAAATCTCATTGGTGCTTTTTATCAACCACAAGCCGTTTTCATGGACTTAGAAATGATGAAAACTTTACCTACTAAAGAGATTTCCACAGGCTTAGGCGAAGTCATTAAATATGGCTTTATCTATGACCATGATTTTTATACTTATTTAACTGAGCACCAACAAGAAATTCTTCAATTGAAGCCAGAAGCCCTAATTCATATCATTGCACGTTCTTGTGAAATAAAAGCAGATGTAGTATCTAAAGATGAATGTGAAGCTGGTCTTCGTGCCATCTTAAATTTTGGTCATACTTTAGGTCATGCTATTGAAAAAGAAACTAATTATGCTATTTATAATCATGGAGAAGCAGTAGCTATCGGCATGGTTGGCGCTAGTAAATTAAGTTTTAAATTAGGCTTAATCTCGCAAGATGTAGTTGATAAAATGTGTCAATTACTTGCAAATATGAACTTGCCACTTAAAGCTAAAAATTGTGATGCTCAAAAAATTTATCAAGATATTTTCCATGACAAAAAAACTGTTAACGGTAAAGTTAATTGGGTTTTATTAGAAGATATCGGCAAAGTATGTATAAAAAAAGATGTTCCTGAAAAATTAGTCAAGGAAACTATTTTAGAAATACTGTAAAAACTTTATAAATAATGCTTTAACAAAACGAGTATTTTTTTCAAATTTGAATGAAATACTCGTTTTAATTTTAAATTCTAATTTAAATTTTAAAAAAATTGTAAAAATACTTGACAAATTTACACAAAAGTATTATAAATTTATTTGTAAAATAAATAATATTAATATTTTAATAAATGAATGCAAGTTATTTTTTTAACAAAGTATTAAATTTTATTTAGTTTATTAAGCATAGTTCCGGAGCTATCTTAAAATTTTATAATTTCCTAAAGAAGGTGTATCCTTATATGATTACTTTTTTTATTAGTTTAATCGCTCTTATTGTAGGTTTCATGATTTATGGTCGTTTTGTAGAAAAAGTTTTTGCTCCTTCACTAAAACCTACTCCTGCCATAACTCATAACGATGGTGTAGATTACATACCACTTCCAACATGGAAAGTTTTTATGATTCAGTTATTAAACATTGCAGGTCTTGGTCCAATTTTTGGTGCCATTGCAGGTGCTCTCTGGGGTCCAGTTGTTTATTTTTGGATTGTAATTGGGACTATTTTCTCTGGTGCCGTTCACGATTATCTCTCTGGTATGATTTCCCTTCGTCATAATGGTGAAAGTATTTCAGAAATCGTAGGTATCTATCTTGGCGATACTATGAAAACTGTAATGCGTATTTTCTCCGTTATCCTTTTAGTCTTAGTAGGTACCGTATTTATGACAGGTCCTGCATTACTTCTTGCCAAACTAACTCCTGATTCTTTAGATGTTACTTTCTGGTTAGTAGTTGTACTCATTTATTATTTCTTAGCTACTTTATTACCTATCGATAAAATCATTGGTAAAATTTATCCACTTTTTGGTGCTTGCCTAATTATCATGGCAGTTGGTGTTTCTAGTGGTATTATCCTCGGTGGCTGGCAAATGCCAGAAATGACACTTCAAAATCTTCATCCAAAAGATTTACCTATTTGGCCATTAATGTTTATCACTGTTGCTTGCGGTGCTACATCTGGTTTCCATGCTACACAATCTCCACTCATGGCTCGTTGCATGAAAGAAGAAAAAAATGGTCGCGTTGTTTTCTATGGTGCTATGGTAGCTGAAGGTATTATCGCTCTTATCTGGGCATCTGCTGGTATCGCTTTCTATGAAACAACTGGTGGATTAGCTGCTGCTATCGCTAGTGCAGGTCCTGGTGGCGTTGTTTATGATGTATCCTTTGGTACATTAGGTACTGTCGGTGGTATTTTAGCTATGATTGGTGTTATTGCTTGTCCTATCACTTCTGGTGATACTGCATTCAGAAGCGCTCGTTATACACTTTCTGATTGGTTCAAAATCGATCAAGTTTCTTATACAAAACGTTTAGCTTTAGCTATTCCACTTCTTGGTATCGGTGGCATCTTATCTCAAATGAATTTTGATATCATTTGGCGTTATTTCTCTTGGGCAAACCAAACATTAGCTATGATTGCTCTTTGGACTGGTGCAATGTATCTTTGGAAACAAAATAAAGGTGGTTGGCAACATTATATCGCTGTAATTCCTGCCATTTTTATGACTATGGTTACTTTCACTTATATCCTCCAAGCTCCTGAAGGTTTTGGTTTACCAACTAGCATTACTTATCCTGCTGGTGTCATCATCACTATCTTTTGGGCTATAGTTTATTTCAAATCTACTATTTTCAAAAAATAAAATTGAAATATAAGAAACCTCCACTATTGTTTTTCAATAGTGGAGGTTTTATTTTAGCTTAAAGTTTTATTTTTCGTCCAACTTTATATTCATGACGCAAATAATTTTGGCAATCGATTAATTCATCGCCTTCTTTTATTTCAGGCTTTTTATATGTTCCATCGCTACATAAAATTCTAGCTTTAAGATTATCTTTCCACATTATGCGTAAAGTATCATAAATGCTATTTTTTATTTTTTGGTCATAAATTGGTGCTGCTATTTCTACACGATTTTCTGTATTTCTAGTCATCCAGTCAGCAGAAGCTATATACATTTTCATATTTTCGCCTGTACCAAAGCAGAAGATACGAGAATGTTCTAAAAATCTGCCTACTACACTTATAACTTCAATATTATCTGTTTTTCCTTCTATTCCTGGTAAAATACAGCAAATACCACGAATAATCATTTTTATCTTAACGCCAGCTTGAGAAGCTTCTTTTAATGCATCTATTAACTGTCTATCTGTTAAAGAGTTCATTTTCAAGAAAATGCTTGTTTCCTCTCCAGCTTTAGCTTTTTCAATTTCTTCTTTAATTAAATCTAATAAAGTATTTTTTAGACTAACAGGTGCTACTAATAGATTATTATATTCTCCATAGAGATTATCAATACCCATATTTTGGAAAAATTCTACAGCATCTTTACCTATATCTTCATTGCTAGTTATCAAGGAAATATCTGTATATAAAGAAGATGTAGAAGCATTATAGTTACCTGTACCTATTTGTGTAAAGTATTTTATGCCTGTTTTATCTTGTTTCATAACTAAGCAAATTTTGGAATGAACTTTATAACCTTCCATGCCATAAATAACTTTACAGCCAGCATCTTGTAAAAATTCTGCCCAGTTTATATTATTTTCTTCATCAAAACGAGCTCTAAGTTCCATCAAGACAGTTACATCTTTACCCATTTTAGCCGCCATTGATAAATAATTCATCAATTGAGCTCTATGACTTCCTACACGGTATAAAGTAATCTTTATAGCAAATACTTTTTCGTCCGTTACAGCTTCTTTAATAAATTTCAAGAAAATATCAAAACTTTGATATGGATATTGTAACATTACATCATTATTTGCCACATAATCCATCACACTAGCATTTTCAGGTACACAGCAGATATGAGATGGTTCAAATGGTGGATACATCAAGCTATTTTTCTGTTCTTCATTAAATTTACTACCTAAGCTGAAAATATAAGATTTATTGATAGGAGATTTATAGATAAAAATTTGCTTTGATGTGATTTTAAATTGTTCTGTGGCATATTTCATCATTGTTGAATCTATATTGCCTTCTATTTCTAAACGAACAGGTGCAAGTCTTTGTCTTTTCAATAAAACTTCACGTGCATGTTCTAAGAAATCTTCTCCTAAATCTAATCGCTCATCATCTAAACTAATATCTGCACTTCTAGTAACAGATAAAATTGCTGTATTTTCTACTTCATAGCCATCAAAAATTTTATCAGCATATGTAGCTATGATATCTTCTGTCATTACATAGCGAATTTTAGATTTATTTGGTATATATACGATTTTAGGTAAATTGCTAGGTACTGGAATAATTCCGAAAACCTTTTTCTTTTTGCGTGTTAAAATTATACCTACATATAACGCTTTATTTAATAAATGAGGAAATGGGTGTCTTACATTTATAATTTGTGGCGATAAGAATGGGCTAATTTGATTATCAAAATATGTTTTAACATAAGTTTTATCTTTTTGATTTAAAGATTTTACTTTTTTACGTTCAATGCCATATGTTTTAAACTGTTTTTCCACAGTCGCAAAAATTTTATCAGCTTTTTGATTTAATTGTTTTGTAGCTACAAAGATTTTATCTAATTGCTGATTTGGTGTCATAAAACTTTTATTATCAAAACCATTTGTATCCACAGAAGCCATTTCATATAAACTACCTACACGTACTTGATAAAACTCATCTAAGTTACTAGCATAAATTGCTATAAATTTTAGTCTTTCATATAGAGGTACATTTTCATCTATAGCTTCTTCTAATACTCTATCATTAAAACGAAGCCATGATAATTCTCTATTTTGTGTATATGATGTATCTATCTTTTTATACATTCTGTTCTCCCTCTTTAGTTAATACTTGCTTATATAAATATCCTTCACGTACACCTGCACGACTTACATAAATGCTTTGTACATTAAAATATTTAACAATAGTATTTAAGATTATCATACCTGGCATAATTGTACGCACACGTTCAGGTACGACTTTTAATAATGTTTCTAAAGTTTCACGAGGTACTAATTTTTTATTTTCACGATTTTCTAGTTTTTTAACCATCCAGTTTAAATTTTCAGCAATGACAAAACGATTATTTTTACTTAAATCATAAAAGTAGCTATTTAATCTATCTACATTACGAATAGTTCCACCTACACCGCAAACATATGGACAATCGCCCCATTGGTCTACATCGTAACGAACTATCATTTCTCTTACGCATTCTTCAATTTTTTTGCGTTCTTTTTTTGTTGGGAATAAATGTTTTACAAATTTTGTATACATACTTAAAGAACCGATTGGTAAGCTTATAGAATTTTGTATTTGCATATTATTATACATAACTAATTCTGTACTACCGCCACCAATATCTACTAATAAACCACTTTTTAAATCAATAGTTCTAGCTGCACCAACAAAATCATATTCAGCTTCTTGAGCACCACTTAATAAATTAATAGCTAATCCTGTTCTATCTTCAATTTCACTAACTGCTGCTTGGCTATTAGAAATATTTCTTAAAGATGCAGTAGCAAAAACATGTAAATTATTTACACCTAAATCTTTAGCCAATAAATTAAAACTATCCAAGATATAACAAGCTCTATTGATACCATCTGCTACCATCATACCATCTTGAATAAATGATGCTAATTCTGCCATTTCTTTTTTATTTAAAAGTACTCTTGGTTTACCACCTTCTACTTTATAAATAACAAGACGCATTGTATTTGAACCAATATCTACAATACCATACATCTAAATCCCTCCTACTCTATTTTAAATATAATATTTTTTTATGCTAAATTCTATATATCCTCTCGTTTTTCCTTCACTATTTTACAAAAATATTAAAAAATACAATCTTTTTACTAAAATAGACAAAAATAATAGCATTCTTCGTTTCACAACTTAGAATGCTGTATTTATAAATTTTATTTATTATCTACTTCAATAATAGATTAATTTCACCTTTAATAATATTATAGTATAAAAATAAGAAAATTAAATATAATAAATGTTAAATCTTTGTAAAATTTTCTAAGCTTCTACTTCTATATTCTGCTTAAATAATTTAATTTGCTCATTTCTTATCCAATCACCAATCGCTTTGCCTTTTAAATTTGCTGGACAATTTTTCATGGATACACTATGAATTTTTTGGAGATAACTATGATAATCTGCTAAATAATAGGGTAATGATTTACTATCCGCCAAAATTACACAATTAAAGCCAGCAAAGCCTAAAGGATTTTTTTCTACAATCAATAAAAAATCGACAATTTTTCCTACTTTTCCTAGTCTAGCTGCTCGCATATGTTCTTTGATGACAAATAATCCACCTTGAAGCCATTTTTTAGGAAGCGTCATGCGTTTATTCCATGCTTTTAATACTGCTAAACCTTTTTCTTCATGTCCATAATGATGAGGTAACATTTCTTTTGGCGTTACACCTTTGCCCAAATCATGCACAAGACCTGCAAAACGCACTGCGACATCATCAGTCATATCAGCAACTAAATCCACAATCTCCATAGTATGCTCAAACGCATCACCTTCTGGATGAAATGCTACAGGTTGAGTTTTCCCTATTAATGCATAGATTTCAGGAAATAAAATTTCCAATAAATCCGCTTTCACTAAACTGCGGAAAAATATTGAGGGTTTTTTTGTTTTTAACGCACGTTGTAATTCATTAAAAATGCGTTCTTGTGGTTCTGATTTTATTTCCTCTCTACATGCTCGCATCAAATTTATAGTATCTTCATTGATTTTAAAATTTAATTCGCAAGCCTGACGCGCAGCCCGAAGCGCTCTTACAGGGTCTTCTTTAAAATGATGTGATACTGCATTAATACATCTTTTTTCAATATCTTCTCGCCCTTTATATGGGTCAATTATTTTTCCATCACGTACGCGGTAAGCTATGCTATTCATAGTCGTATCTCTACGATATAAATCTTCTTCAATCGTTACTTTTTCATCATAATCTACAATAAAGCCTGTATAACCTATACCTGTTTTTCTTTCCTTACGGACAAAAGCTACTTCACATTCTTTGTCTTCAATTTTTACTAAATACACAGGAAAAGATTTTCCTACTTTTTTTGCCTTTGGAAAATTTTGTTTAAAATCTTCTTCTTTTACATGACAAATGACAAAATCTTTATCTTTAGGAATAACACCTCGTATTTTATCGCGCACCCAACCACCTACAATATATAAAGTGCCACCTAAATCATCTATCTTCTGTGAAAATTCCATTTCATTCATAATTTTAAATCACCTACTTATAAAAAAACCCAGTTAGATATAATATCTACTGGGTTTTATTTTAATTTATTCTATTACCATAGCACCTTTATTATCAATATCTAATACTAAGTATTTAGAGCTAATATTATGTTTTGCAAAAGCCTCAACCATTGCTTTACCAATTTCTTCACCATTTTCTATCGTATAAGCAATAAGTGTTGGACCTGCTCCACTTATAGTTGTACCAAGTGCACCTTTAGAATTTGCTACTGCAAATACATCATACATACCAGGAATTAAATCTGCTCTATATGGTTGATGTAATTTATCTGCAAAAGCACCTTTTAAAGCTTCTATTTTTCCTTGACAAATAGCTGCAATAATCATAGCTGTATGACCAATGTTAAAAATAGCATCTTTTAATGGCACTTCTTGTTTTAAAGCTGCTCTAGCTTTTTTAGTTGGTAAATAAAAGTCAGGTATAGCCACTACCATTTTTAAATCAAAATTTGGCATAAAAGATACATATTCTAATTTATAATCAGTTTTTGTGCTGACTGTTATTCCACCAAATAAAGCAGGTGCTACATTATCAGGGTGTCCTTCAATCTCAGTAGCTAACTCAAATATATCCTGTATAGAAAATCTATTATTCAAAAATACATTAGCTGCAAATAATCCCGCTACTATAGCAGTTGCACTACTGCCAAGACCACGTGATAGCGGCACATTATTTGTCATTTTTATATGTGCCCCTTGATATTTTTTCTCCAAGTGAGCTTTAACTAATAACTTTTCTATAGAGCGCCATACCATATTTCTTTCATCACATGGTATATTTGTTGCTCCATCTCCATAAATTTCTATACATAAATTTTTTTCTTCTAAGAGTTTTAATTCCAATTCATTATAAATACTACAGGCAATACCCATAACATCAAAACCAGGGCCACAATTGGCTGTAGTTCCTGGAACTCTTACTTTGACAAAATCACTCATAATTAAGCCTCCTGAGACATTACTACTCGGATAATATTAGAAATTTCATGTACTACATCTAAATTATTTAAACGAACTTTGAGGTCTTCAATTTGATTATTATTTACATTATGAGTAATTGCTACTATTTCAGAAAATTCCCCTACTCTGCGTTTTTGAATTACAGAATATAAACTTACATTGCTTTCACCAAAAGCTGTAGCAATCGCACCTAATACACCAGGTTTATCTTCAACTAATAAGCGAATATAATATCCTGATAAAACTTTATCTGGTGGGCATAATTTCTTTTCTTCATAACAAGTACAACGTATTTTACCAAAACGGTCTTTACCCATATCTCGTGCTACATCAATAATATCTGCTAAAACGGCTGAAGCAGTTGGTCTTTCACCTGCTCCTTTACCATAAAACATAGTATCGCCGACAGCGTTACCATGAATAAATATAGCATTAAACACATTGCGAACAGAAGCCAATGGATGATCTTTATCAATAAATGTCGGATGAACGCGAACATCTATACCTTCTTCTGTATGTTTAGCTATAGCCAATAATTTTATAATATAGCCTAATTCTTTAGCGTAAGTTATATCTTCTGGTGTAATGTTAGTAATACCTTCTACTTTTACATCTTCTAAACTTACGCGTGTATTAAATGCAATAGAAGATAAAATTGCTGCTTTTCTAGCGGCATCTAAACCAGCGACATCTGCTGTAGGATCTGCTTCTGCATAACCTTTAGCTTGAGCTCTTGCTAATGCAGTATCATAATCCATACCTTGCTCTGTCATCTTAGTTAACATGTAATTAGTTGTACCATTTACAATACCAATTAATTCTGTGATTTTATTCGCAGTTAAACATTGTTTTAATGGAGTGATAATCGGTATGCCACCTGCTACACTTGCTTCAAACATGAAATCTACATCATGTTTTTCCGCCGCATCAAACATATCTTTACCAAACTGTGCTAAAACATCTTTATTTGCTGTAACTACATGTTTGCCATTTTCCATAGCTTTTAACATATATTCACGTGCTGGATGTATACCACCTAATAATTCTACAACAATATCAATGCTTTCATCATTTAAAATATCATCAATATTATCTGTAAAAACAACATCTCCATTAAAATCACGTTTTTTGTTTAAATTGCGAACTAAAACTTTGCTCACTTCGATATCATTGCCAATTTTTGCTCTGATATCATGATAATTTTCTTGTAAAACCTTTAAAACACCTGTACCTACTGTGCCACAACCTAATAAACCTAATTTTATCTTCTTTGCCATAAATATCCCTCTCTCAAGACTAGACTTTTAAACTTGACCAATAACCTCTAAACGTCTTACGCCGTTCACAAGACGCAATTTATCGAGCAATGCTTCAAGGTCAATATTCATATTTTTAGTTTCAATAGAAATTGTTGCTACTGCTACTCCTTGAAGAGGAATACCTTGGTTAATAGTCAATACGTTTCCTTTATCTTCAGAAATCATATTTAACACATTAGAAAGTACTCCCTGTTTATTATCAAGAACAAAAGAAACAGAAACAATTTTATTGATACTTGCTTCATAAAATGGTAAAACAAAGTCTTTATATTTATAATAAGCACTACGGCTTAAACCCATTTTAGAAACGGCATCATTTATGGTCATATTATCATGACGACGTAACATTTCTTTTACCTTGATTGTTTTTTTGATTGCAGAAGGTAAAATATCTTCTTTTACTAAATAGTATCCTGAATCTTTTTTTGTCATTATTAAATCCTCCGTACTTTTACAATGGATAATATTCTTTTTATAGCAGACATTATATCATTTTATCGCCATAATAGCAAAGGGTATTATTAAGTTTTAGATAAATTATCTATGACCTGCTTTTATTTTATTTTCATTTCCATTTAAAAGACGTACTATATTTGTTTTGTGGCGGTAAATAACAAATATAGCTGCTACTATACCGAAAATGACAAACTCCATAGGCATATCAAAAGCATAGGCTAAGATTGGCACAAACGCTGCTGCAACGATTGAAGCAAGTGATACATATTTACTAATCATTACAATTATAAGCCAAATAAAAAAGACACAAACAGATACTTTTGGCATCAACATAATCAATACACCAAGTCCTGTTGCTACACCTTTTCCACCTTTTAATTTTAAAAATATGGAGGCAGAATGACCTACTATTGCTAATATACCACCTAAAATCATAACTATAGAGCTACCAACTAAAGTCATACCTAGATACACACCTAATAAGCCTTTTATTAAATCAGCTAAAAATATGACAAATCCAGGAAATTTTCCTAAAGTACGCCAAGCATTAGTAGCACCAATATTTTTACTACCATGTTCACGTAAATCTACATGCCAAATTCCTTTTCCTAAAACCAAGCCACTTGGAATAGAACCAATGACATAACTACAGATTATTACTATAAGAAAATTAAATTCCATTATTCATCATCTTCCTCTTTTCTTCCACGAACTACTAATTTAAGAGGAGTTCCTTCAAAACCAAAACTTTCTCTTAGTTTGTTTTCTAAAAAACGCAAATAGGAAAAATGCATCAATTCTGGGTCATTAACAAATACCAAGAATTTTGGTGGTTTAATATCAGCTTGAGTCATAAAGTAAATTTTTAATTGTTTACCTTTATGAGATGGTGGTGGATTGATAGAAACAGCATCCATTACTAATTGATTTAATACGCTTGTCTGCACACGCATAGCTTGTTGTTCAGCTACATATTTTACAAGGTCAACTACGCGATGTACACGCTGTTTTGTAAGTGCAGAAGTGTATAAAACTGGTGCATATTGTAAAAATCCAAGTTCATCACGAATATCTTCAGTAAAACGCAAAGAAGTTTTATCATCTTTTTCAATTAAATCCCATTTATTGACAACAATGATACAGCCTTTACCAGATTCATGAGCATAACCGGCAATTTTTTTGTCTTGTTCTGTTACACCTTCAGGAGCAGAAATTACCATTAAAACTACATCTGCTCTATCTACAGCACGAAGAGAACGCATTACACTATAACGCTCGATAGGCATATCAATTTTACCTTTACGTCTCATACCAGCAGTATCAATCAAAGTAAAATGTGTATTGCCATCATCAAATTTTGTATCAATAGCATCACGAGTAGTTCCTGCTACATCACTTACAATTACACGCTCTTGACCTAATAGAGCATTTACTAAAGAAGATTTACCTACATTTGGTCTACCAATAACGGCAATGCGAATTTCATCATGTTCGATATCATCTTCTAAATCTTTAGGGAAATTAGCTACTATTTCATCTAATAAATCGCCTACATTCAAAGCATTTGCAGCAGAAATACCGATTGGTTCGCCAAGTCCTAAATTATAAAATTCATATACATCTAAATGCTGTTTTGGACTGTCAATTTTATTTACAGCGACAATAACAGGTTTTCTTGTATTTCTTAAGATATGACCTATTTCTTCATCATCATGAGTCATTCCTGTACGACCATCAACCATAAATACAATTACATCAGCTTCTTCAATTGCTAGACGTGCTTGTTGACGCATGGAAGCTAAAATTTTACCTTCGCCGTCATTTTCAAGTTCAATCCCGCCAGTATCAATCATTGTGAATTGATGATTTAACCATTCAGCGTCCATATAAATTCTATCTCTAGTAACACCTGGAAAATCCTCAACAATGGATACTCTCTTTTTACCTATTTGATTAAAAAACGTAGATTTACCTACATTAGGGCGTCCTACAATAGCTACTATTGGTTTACTCAAATTCTTCACCTCATCAATAATATTATTTTGCAAAACTCATTTATTATATACTGTCATCATTATTTTGTATAGCTAGCATTTGATTGCCATGTATAAATAGCTTTGCTTCGTTCACATTTTATGTTATGCCAATCAGCTAACAAATTCTTTAACATGATGGCATCGCTGGCAACTTTAACTTCTTCATCAGGAAAAGCTTTTTTGATATCCTCTAAAGTATAATCATCTAAGAAAATATCTTCACCTTCACGAAGTGCACAGTTTGGAATAATAATACCATCTCTATTAGCTTTATTCTGCTTTAGATTTTTTATAATATCCTGACCTGTCAATAGTCCTGTAACAGTTACTTCATGACCAAAAAATTCATTTTCTAAAGCTAATACATTAGCATTTAAATTATCTATATTCAATTCATCAACTAAATTTTTAATCACTTTTCCTGCTGATTTTCCACAGATAATATCTAAATTTAAAAGTTTTTGATAATTATTTGGATTAATCTCTGTTTCTTTCCATTGTTCAATGAAATTACGTGTAAGACCTATACCATTATCAAGCTGTGGGAAACCATCATATTCTTCAGCTTTTGGCAATGGTTCACCAGCCAACAGATAAAATTCATCACTTAAATAAATAAAATTCTTACCTGTTTGTTTACGCATTTTTTCTTGCCAATGACGTACTTGCTCGATGACTTTTTTAGCACCTTGTGCATCAAATGTTTTAAGTGGATAACAATTTTCTCTAAATTTAGTAAGACCTACTGGTACAATACCTAAAGTTTTTGCACACGGCTGCATACTGATGATATCTTGAATTGTTCTATCTAATTCCGCGCCATCATTTAACCCTGGGCATAATACCACTTGTGTATGATATTCCACATCAGCCTCATTTAATTTAGCCAATTGTTCCATGATTAACTCACCACGTTTTGTCCTGAGCATTTCTCCACGAAGTTTTGGATTAGTTGTATGCACAGAAATATACAATGGTGATAAATGCAATCTGTGTATTCTCTCTAAATCACGAGGTCCCATATTCGTCATGGTAACAAAATTCCCATAAAGGAAAGATAAACGATAATCGTCATCTTTTATATACAAGGAATCACGCATATTAGGAGCTACTTGATCCACAAAACAAAAATAACAATTATTAGCACATTGGCGAATTTTACCAAATACAGCTGATTCAAATTCTGCCCCAAGTTCTTCATCTATATCTTTTTCAAAAGCAATTATTTCTTGCTCTCCATTTTCATGTTCTATTAACATTTCAATTTCTTCATCTGCTAAAGCAAAACTTAAATCAATAATATCTGTCAATTCTTGTTCATTTATAGATATTATTTTATCACCAGGTACTAATTCTAATTCTTCAGCTAAACTTCCTTGATGTATAGCCGATATGATACCGCCTTTAGCCAATCAAATCACCTCTTTTATCTTATTTTTATGTTAATTATACAATTTATTAAATCAGAAAAAAAGAGTGATGATTTCCACCACTCTTTTTGCATTTAAATATTAAATAATTATTCGTTTACTTCGTCGCCGATTGTAACAGCTGTGTTATCTTGTTTTGCTAAGAAATCTTGATATTCAGCTTTTTCAGCGTCTTGTTGCACTTTTGTAATGCTAAGAGCAACTTTTTTATTATCCATATCTACATGAATAACTTTTACAGTAACTTCATCGCCAACACTTACAGCTTCAGAAGCTTTTGTAATGTGTTTTGGAGAAAGTTCACGCATACGAATTAAACCATCAAAACCAGGTTCAATTTCCATAAATGCACCAAAATCTGTTAATTTTACGATTTTGCCTTTTACATAAGAACCTACTGGATATTTTTCTGCTTTATCGAACCAAGGATCACGAACAGTATCTTTAATGCTTAAAGAAATACGTTTTGTTTCTGGGTCAAAAGCTTTTACTAAAACTTCTACTTCTTGACCAACGGATAATACGTCTGCTGGATTTTTGATATGATCCCAAGAAAGATCAGAGATATGTGCAAGTCCATCAACACCACCGATATCAATAAATGCACCATAATCTACTAAACGTTTTACAACACCTGTACGTTTTTCACCTTCAACAATGCTTGCTAAAGCTTCTTCACGTTTTTGTTCACGTTGTGCTTCAAGAACGCTACGACGAGAAAGAACGAGGCGTTGTTTTTTAGGGTCTGCTTCCATAATTTCAACTTCAACTTTTTGACCTACAAATTCATTTAAATCTTTGACAAAATGAAGTGCAATCTGAGAAGCAGGAATAAATCCACGAAGACCAAAAGCAGTAGTGAGTAAACCACCTTTTACAACCTGAAGAATTTCTACTTCAATGATTTGTTTTTCTTCTTTAACTTTTTCTACTTTTTCCCATGCAACTAAACGGTCTGCACGAGTTTTGGAAAGAATTAATCCATTTTCTCCGCCTAAAGCAACTACATATACATTAATTTTGTCGCCAACTTTAACTACATCTGTAGCAGCTTCTGGTTCTGGATAAGCCAATTCTTTTTTTGCGATAGGAATTTCTGTTTTATAACCGATATCAACATACGCTTCATCACGGTTAACTAAAACCACAGTACCTTCTATAACTTCATGTGGATTAAATTCCTTCATAGATTCTTCTGCTAATAAGCTTGCCATGTCTTGCACTTTTCATATACCTCCTTGATAATCCAGTCAGGTGTAGATGCACCTGCTGTAATACCAATTTTTTTAATATTATTGAACCAATCATCATGTAATTCATCAACCGTTTCTATATGATGTGTTACACAATGCTCGGTGCATAATTGCGCTAATCGAGTTGTATTAGCACTATTGCGACCACCAACAACAATCATCATATCTACTTCTTTAGATAATTTTATCGCAGCAGACTGACGTTTATCTGTGGCTGTGCAAATTGTTCTTAAAATCCTGATATCATAAGATTTAGTTAATAAAATATTAACAATCTCACTAAAGGCTTTTGCTGAAAATGTTGTTTGCGCTACAATACCCAATTTGGATACAAAAGCTATATTTTCAGCTTCTTCTTGTGAACCAATAACTAATGAATTTTTACCAGCCCACTCTTTAATACTTTTTACCTCAGGATGATTTTTTTCGCCTATAATAATAACTTTGAAGCCTTCATCAGCTAGCGTTTTGGCTGACATTTGAGCTTTCTTAACATGTGGACAAGTAGCATCTGCAAGCTCTAGCCCTTTTGCTTTTATCGCATCATATATGCTTGGACCTACACCATGAGATCGAATTATTATTTTCCCATTCTCCATTTCATCAACTGATTCTACTATTCCGATACCTTCATCAGCTAATGATTTTACCATTTGCGGATTATGAATTATTGGTCCTAAAGTGCAAACTTTTTTTGATAAATCAATATTATCTTTAGCAGTTTTTATTGCTCTTTTTACGCCATAACAAAATCCATAATCGTCAGCTAAAATTACTTCCAAAATTTATCACCATCAAAAATTATATTACTAAGCTTACCATATAGTATACCATACTATGCTATCTTTATTCTACTTTATTTTTAGCATTGACGCAATTTCTTGCATTATTTTTTCAGTAAATTCTTGTAAATTTTCTTTATCCACTTTTTCTGCTTCAAAAGTCATAGGTTTTCCATAAATTAAAGTTATTTTTCTAAACGGTCTTAATTTAAATGTTCCTTGTATTGCTACAGGAATAACTGTCGCTTTTGATTTTGCGGCAATGAGTGCTACTCCTGGTGCACCCTTGTGTAATTTTCCATCTTTACTTCTAGTACCTTCAGGAAACATACATATACACTCTTTTGCTTCTAACATCTGCAATGCTGTTTTTATTGCAGCTCTATCTGAAGCACCTCTTTTTACAGGAAAAGTATGCACATTTTCTAAAATATTTTTCAATATCGGCACTTTAAACAACTCTTCTTTAGCCATATAAGCCAAATGACGAGGTATGAATGTTCCTACCAGTGGAGGATCCCAGTTGCTTAAATGATTAGCAGCTAAAATTACAGCTCCTTCTTTAGGTATATTTTCTTTTCCTTTGACTGTTGTAGGAAAAATAACAGAATAAATAAATGTAAATATTATTCTAAGTAATCCATATAACATAATTAAAAATCCTCAAATTATAAATTCACAAAAATAGCCTTAAGCATTAGCTAATCTTATAATTTCTTGTAAAACTTCATCAATAGTCATTTTTGTTGTATCTAATAAAATAGCATCGTCTGCTTTTTTTAATGGAGAAACTTCTCTTTGCATATCAGCTTCATCTCTAGCTATAATATCTTTTTTTATTTCTTCTACATCTACATCATAGCCTTTTTCTCTCATTTCTTTAGCTCTGCGATTTGCTCTTTCATCAGCAGAAGCTGTCAAATAAATTTTTAAATCAGCATTAGGAAGTACACATGTTCCAATATCTCTACCATCCATCAATACAGAACCATCTTGTGCCATTTTACGTTGAAGCTCTACCATTTTTTGACGAACTTCACTAATTGCTGCTACTTGTGATACTAAAGCTGTTACTTCTGGTGTTCTAATCGCTGTACTTACATCTTGTTCATTTACAAAAATGAGCATATTTCCATTATCATCATAAGCCAATCGTATATTAATATCTTCAATTACAGATAAAACTTGTGCTGTATTTACAGGCACTTGATATTTTTGCAATACAAGCCAAGCTACACCTCTATACATCGCACCAGTATCAATATAAATATAATTTAATTTTTTAGCTGCCATTTTCGCTATAGTAGATTTACCTGCTCCCGCTGGACCATCAATAGCAATTACAGATTTCTTCATCATTCTCACCTATATAAAATTTGTAAATTATTCAAAACGAGTTAATATCTCATAAAAAGTTGGATAGGAAATATTTACACATTCACTATTTTCAATCTCAATACCTACACCACTAGCTCCTAATATTGCAAGTGCCATAGCAATTCTATGATCATCATGAGAATTACATACAACTTTTTGTAAATTATTTCTTTGACTGCCAGTAATAATTAAACCATCTTGAGTTCCTTTTATGCATGGACAAACTTTGTTAAATTCATCTGTGATAACTTGCAATCTATCTGTTTCTTTTACACGTAATTCGCCAGCACCTGTGATAATAGTTTCACCTTCTGCAAACATACTAGCTACAGTGATAATAGGAATTTCATCAATGAGTCTAGGCATGATATCTGCACCAAAGCTTGTACCATGTAATTTAGCATAACGCACACGAATATCAGCAATAGGTTCTACTTCATCGCGAACATTTAAAAGTTCAATATTAGCTCCCATAGCTTTTAATACATCAATAATTCCTGTACGTGTTTCATTTATACCTACATCTTTTAAAATAATATCGCTATCTTCGATAATTGAACCAGCTACAAGCCAAAAAGCAGCTGAAGAAATATCACCTGGTACATGAATTTCTTTTGGAGCTGTCATTTTTTCCACTTTACTAATTGTTATACTAGTACCAGATTTTTCTAATTTTACGCCAAAACCTTCAAGCATACGTTCTGTATGATCTCTAGAAGTATATGGCTCAGTTACTGTAGTTCTGCCTTCAGCATTCATGCCAGCGAGTAAAATAGCAGATTTCACCTGCGCACTAGCCATTGGCATTTGATAATCAATGCCTTGTAAATTTTCTTTTGCAGGAATTACAGTTATAGGCAATAATTTATTTTCTTTTCTTCCTACAATATTAGCCCCCATTTGGCTCAATGGGTTAATTACCCTTCCCATAGGACGACGACTAAGTGAAGCATCACCTGTAAAAGTAGTTAAAAATTTTTGACCTGCCAATATTCCCATCATTAAACGAAGTGTTGTGCCTGAATTTCCAGCATCAATTATACTTTGCGGTTCTTGAAGTCCATGAAAACCATTACCTTTTACAATTAAAGTATTTTCATCTAATTCTTTAACTTTTACACCTAAAGCTCTCATACAATTAACAGTAGACATACAATCTGCTGCATGTAAAAAATTAGTGATTTTTACTTCACTATCACAAAGACCAGCAAACATTACACTGCGATGTGATACTGATTTATCTCCAGGTATTAAAATTTCTCCTTTTAATCCTGTTTTTATCGGTTGAATTTCTTTTAAAGCCCCCATAACTTCAAACCTTTCTTTAACAAATTTAATTATTTTAAGCATAATTATAACACTATAGCACGATAATTGTAAAAATTTTTATATTTACATCTTTATTACTAAAATTTATTACTTAGATAAAATATTTATCATAAAAATTTTAAAATCTATAGTTAAATTTATACTTTTAATCATTAAATTTTTCTCATACATTTTTTATATAGTCTAGATAATCAACGCCTTCATAAATTACTTTATTATCTCTTATAACAAAACCAACTTCTGTACCCCAATCGCCTTCACCTTCGACAGCATAAGCTATTTCATCATCATCATTTATCATATCCACATATAAAGCCTCAAACCAACAATAATTCAAGATTTCACGAACATCATTTATCTTTGTTGACATACTCCCCATGCCTAAAGGCAGGGGATTCTTGGATACAAACGATACTTGCCTACTAAAATAGCAGGTCTTACTATATCTCTCCAAAGAAGGTTGATG
>NZ_FOCY01000035.1:0-25201 GCF_900110235.1 Megamonas sp. Calf98-2
AAAGCAATAAAAAAGTTAGTGAAAGTACTACCAAAAAAGGCATTAAAAACATTTACAACAGATAGAGGAAAAGAATTTGCATGTTACAAAGAAGTAGAAAAATTAAATATAAAAGTATATTTTGCAGATGCTTATGCAGCATGGCAAAGAGGTAGTAACGAAAATTCAAATGGGTTATTAAGAGAATATTATCCAAAGAAAACAGATTTAGGACAAATATCTAATGATGATTTAATAGAAAAATTAATACTATTAAATAGTAGACCAAGAAAATGTTTAAATTGGGATAATCCATTTAATTTATTTTTAAAAGAAGTGTCGCACTTGGATTGACAATTCATCATTTATTTATTTTATCATAAATTATTTTAAAAAAACTATTGACAATTTTGCAATATGAGATTATATTAATCTATAATGAGTTTTGTAAATTTGTAAATATAAAATAAAGTATAAATCTAGAGATAGGAACAAGTAATTTTTCCTTAAAGCTTACAGAGAGCCACTATTTTGCTGAAAAGTGGTAGCCAAAAGAAAAATGAAAATCATCCTTGAAGATTTTAGCTGAAATCCAGTAAGCTAAAACGTTTGTTCTACGTTATAAGAACCGCGTATTATGATGTACGTTGAGAGCTGTTGTCTATAATTAAGACAAAATCAGGGTGGTACCGCGGAAATATAACCTCCGTCCCTTTATGGGGCGGAGGTTTTTTGTATTTATACTTAGTTTTACACAAAATATTTTATTAGGAGGTTTTAACAATGGAACAAATCAATTTTGCAAGTTTAAAAAGAAAGCGTGATTTACATATTATTTTACCTGTATTCTTAGTTTCAATCATCGCTTGTATCGACCGTGTAAATATAGCTTATGCAGCTTTGACTATGACTGAAGATTTACCATGGCTTACACCTGAAATCTTTGGAGCCGGTGCTGGTATCTTCTTCATGGGTTACTTACTTTTAGAAATTCCTGGTTCTTTAATTGCTGCTAAATATTCTGCTAGTAAATGGATTGCCCGTATCATGTTCACATGGGGTCTCGTTTGCGTTCTCATGGCTTTCATGTCTACTCAAACTGAATTTTATATCTATCGTTTCTTACTTGGTGCATCTGAAGCAAGTCTTTATCCTGTTATTTATTCTGTATTATTCCCTCGTTGGTTCACACCAAAAGAAAGAGCTCGTGCTACTTCCTTAATGCTTACTTCGCTATTATTATCTACTATTATCGGTGCTCCTTTAGCTGGTGTTTTATTAAATACTTCTATTTTAGGTATGCATGGTTGGCAAGAATTATTCATCTTAGAAGCTGTTCCTGCTCTCCTCTTCGCTGTAGTATTCTTCTTCTGGGTTAAAGATAGACCAGATCAAGTGTCTTGGCTCAATGATGCTGAAAAGAAATATTTAACAGAAGCTTTTGAAGCTGAACAAGCTCGTTTACAAAAAGTAAAAAAATATACTGTTATGCAAGCTTTTACTGATAAAAAAGTTTTAAAACTTTGCTTTATCTATTTCATGTGGGTAATTGGTTTCTGGGGCTTCAACTTCTGGATGCCAACTGTATTAAAAAGCATTTCTGGTTGGTCAACTTCTCTATTAGGTGGCGCTATTGCTATCCCTATGACTGTAGCTTTAATCGTACAAATAATCGCAGGTTATACATCTACTAAAACAGGTGATAAAGTTTGGCATGTAGCTATTGCCATGTTCATCGGTGCTATCGGTCTTGGACTTAGCCCATTTGCTAGTAATCCTTCTGTAGCATTATTTTTAATCTGCTTATCCGCTATCGGTATCTATGCTTCTATGGGCGTATGGTGGACAGTTCCTACTACATTCTTAACAGGCCCTGCAGCTGCTGGTGCTATCGGTCTTATCAATTCCTGTGGTAATCTTGGTGGTTGGGTTGGCCCTTATATGATGGGCTTCATCAAAACAGAAACAGGTTCTTTTGACCTTGGATATTTTGCTATGGCATTGTTTATGTTAATCGCAGGTATAACAACTCTTACAATCAAATATGGCTGGACAGGTCAAAAAAATCGCCAACCAGTAACTGAAAACACAACTACAGATACTGTCGCAAATTAAATAATTCAAATAAAAAACGTATTATCTTTTATGGATAATACGTTTTTTTATGATAAAAATTAAATATTATATTCTTTGGCAATTTGAGCAAATTCTTCTACTCTTGCAGAAATATCCTTTGCTCCTAAAACGGCAGAACCTGCTACAATTACATTTGCACCAGAAGCAAAACATGTTTTTATTGTTTCAGGATTTACACCACCATCAACTTCAATATCATATTTATAATTATTTTCTTCACGAAGTTTTACTAATTCTTTTACTTTTTCCATCTGGTCTTCCATGAATTTTTGACCACCAAAACCTGGTTCTACAGTCATTACTAAGACCATATCTAATTCACCTAATAAATCTTTTATTTCACTTATTGGTGTTGCTGGTTTTACAGCGATAGCTGCTTTCATACCACATTTTTTTATTTTATCTACTGTAGCTTTTGCATCTTTAGTTGCTTCAATATGGAAACAGAAAATATCTGTACCAGCTTTAGCGAACTGTTCTACATAACGTTCTGGTTCTATAATCATCAAATGCACATCAAAAACCATTTTTGTATATTTGCGAATAGACTCAACAACAGCAAGACCGAAAGATAAATTAGGTACAAAAACCCCATCCATAATATCTAAATGAAGATAAGGGACTTTTGCTTCATCTAATTTGGCTAATTGTTCTTTTATAATACCAAAGTCAGCTGCTAATAATGATGGTGCTAATTTATACACAATATCACGTCCTTATTTATTAATCTATAATTAATTGTAGCCCAAAGAATATTTTTCGTCTATAGTAGCTTTTTAATTTATACCTTTTGATGTATAATCATCTTAGATATTTAATTATTTTTTTATAAAAATAATTAATAAACTATGAAATTATTACGAAAGGATTGATTTAATTGAATTGGAAAGCTGTTTTAGCCATTTTGACTTGCAATGTTGTACTGATGTCAGCTAGTTATACTATGCTCATTCCATTTTTACCTATGTATTTAATTAATGAATTAGGTGTAACATCTGACAATGTAAACATGTGGTCAGGCATTATATTTTCCGTAACATTCATCGTTAGTGCTGTTATGGCTCCTATCTGGGGCAAATTATCTGACAAAAAAGGGCGAAAACCAATGGCAGTACGTGCTGGAGTAGGTCTTGCTATTACTTATTTCATCTGTGGTATCGTTAGCTCTCCTATTCAATTAATGTTTGCTCGTATTCTCCAAGGTTTTGCCGCTGGACTTTGGCCTGCTGAACTTGCTATTATGTCCTCTTATGCTCCCAAAGAAAAACTCGGTTTTTGTATGGGCGTAATGCAAGGTGCATTAACTGCTGGAGGAGTTATTGGGCCATTACTCGGTGGTGTATTAGCCAGTGTATTTGGTATGCGAGTTTCCTTCTTTATCTCTGCAGGTGCTCTTGCTTTAATTACTTTAATCACCTTAATATTTATCAAAGAACCACCTCGTGAAGCTAAAACACCTGAACAATTAGCATTGGCTAAAGAAGCAGAAAAAGTAAATTTATTAAAAGTGCCTATGATTAGACGTATGCTTGAATGTGCTGTTGTTATCCAGATGGCAATTTTAATTCTTCAGCCTATATTAACATTATATGTAGCTGAACTACATCATAGCATGGATAATGTTATCATGTTATCTGGTATGGTCTTTTCTTTAAGTGGCTTTGCTGGAGCTATTTCTGCACCGCTTTGGGGTAGGTATGGTCAATCACATGGATTTTTCCGTACTATGTGTATAACCCTTGCTGGTACAGGTTTTATTTTAATCATTCAATCCATACCTAGCACGCTTACTCCATTTGCTATTTTGCAGTTTGTTTGTGGTTTATTCTATGCTGGTGTATATCCATCAATCAATTCTATTTTAGTTAAAAAAAGTCCAGCCGAACAACGTGGGCGTATCTTTGGTTTGATGTTTGCAGCCCAACAAATTGGTTCAACTATTGGCCCATTAGTTGGTGGCTTTATCGGCACTTTCTTTGGTTTAAAATTTGTCTTTATTTTCGCTGGAGTTTTAATGTTCATAACAAGTGCCCTAATGTATCTCAAACCACCAATTAGTAGAAAACCTCGTAAAAGATTTGCTAATTAAATAAATAAAAAAGTGCAAGTAAGAAATTTCCTACTTGCACTTTTTTGTTTCACGTGAAACATTTTATTTCTGTTTCAATTTATTTTCACTATCTAGTGTGATTTTAAACCATGCTGCATACATTGTTGGTAAAATGAGCAAAGTTAAAATCGTAGCGACTACTAAACCACAAGAAATAGCAATTGCCATAGAGCCCCAAAGCGTACTTGGTACAAGTGGCATCATTCCTAGTATTGCTGCTGCCGCTGTAAGCATTATCGGACGAAAACGCAATACAGCAGAATCAATAATAGCATTCCATGGTTTTTCACCATCAAGCATATGTTTCTTTATCTGGTCAATCAAGATAATTGAGTTACGAATAATCATACCAAATAAAGCCAAGATACCTAATACTGCAACAAACCCAATTGGTTTATCAAACAATAACATACCAAAGCTAACACCAATTAAGCCAAGCGGAGCTGTAAGTACAGTCATTATCATTAACTGTACACTTCTCAACTGGAACATCAATATAGTAATAACAGCTATGACCATCACAGGTATAGGTTTTAACAAATGTTCCATGGCTGTTTGACTATCTGACATAGCGCCATCTGGTTCAATGCTATAACCAAATGGTAAATCTTTTTGTAAATCAGCTAATTGATTATATATTTTTTCAGTTGCATCATTGGCTGTTCCTTGATAAATACTACCACGAACAGTGATTGTAGGCTTCAAATCACGACGCCAAATAACACCATCTTCTGCACGATAACTAATTTTAGCAATCTGTTCAAGTGGTACATATCCATATTGCCCTAAATAAATCGGTAAATTCCGCACTTTTTCCAGATTATCTCTATCGTCATCAGATAATCGCATCACTATATCAATAGTTCTATCACCTTGATAAAATTGAGCAGCTGTTGCTCCTGTAAGCTCTGTATATAAAGTCTGGGCAACCATTTGACTAGATATACCCATTGCTCTCAATTTATCTTGGTCTAATTCTAAATGAAGTGTTTTTGCTTTTTCTTGCCAATCAAAATTTACATTGTAAATATTACTATCTTGGCGCATCTTCATAGCCACTTCATCAGCTATATTTTTTACCTTATCCACATCATATCCTGAAACTCTAATCATTACAGGATAATCAGCAGGTGGCCCCATTTGTAAAAATTTAATATTTGATTGTACTGCTGGAAAATCTTCATTTAAGATTTTAAATAATTTTTGATTTAAATATTCTCTAGCTTCTACATCTTTTGCTGTAATTACAAATTGAGCATAATTATCTTTTGGTAATACAGGGTCAAAAGTCAATACAAAACGTGGAGAACCTTGACCTGTATAATAAGCAAAATTATCTATTTTATCTTGTTCTTCACTTAAAACATCTGCCAGTTTTTCAGCTTGTTCTTCTGTAGCCTTTATAGATGAACCTTCTGGCAAAGTAAGTTCTACTACAAGCTCTGGTCTTTGAGATGGTGGGAAAAATTCCTGACTTATAAATTTCATACAATAAATAGAAATAGCGAATATAACCACTGTGCTAGACAATATTATTTTTTTATGTGTTAAGCAATAACATAATATCTTTCTAAAAAATGTATAAAATTTACTTTGATATGGGTCTATATTTCCCTTTTCATCTTTTTTTACTTTAACTTTAATTATTTTATAACCATATAATGGAGCTACCATTACAGATACAATCCACGATAAAATCAAAGCTATGGCAATTACAGGGAATAACGCACTACAAAATTCAGATGCTAATCCATCGGCAAAAGCTACAGGTATAAAGCCTGCACAAGTAATTAGTGTACCGCTAAGCATTGGCATAGCTGTCGCTTTATACGCATAACAAGCAGCACTAAATCTATCTAGACCTTCTTCAAGTTTTACACTCATCATTTCTACAGCAATAATAGCATCATCCACTAATAAACCTAAGGAAATAATCAACGCTCCCAAAGAAACCTTATGCAAATCTATACCCAAAGCTTCCATAGCAACAAATACGCCTAAAATAACAAGAGGTATACAACCTGCAACTACCATACCTGTTCTGAGTCCTAAACTCAAAAAACTGACTGCCAATACGATGATAATTGCTTCTCGTAAAGAGCCTACGAATTCATCTATTGAGTCTTTTACTACTTGAGGCTGATTAGATACTTGATTTATCTCTAAACCTGTAGGTATATATTTTTGCACTTCTTCAATAGTATTTTGTAGATTATCACCTAGAGTTAAAATATTACCTCCAGCTTCCATGGAAACAGCAAGACCTATAGCTGGTTTTCCATTATAAAACATCTTTGGTTCTGCTGGTTCTACATATCTACGTTCTACTTTGGCTATATCTGCCAAACGCAAAATTTTACCCCCAGCATTGATAGGCATTTCTTTGAGCATATCCACATCAGCGAATTGACCACTTAAACGTAAATATACATTATCCGTTTGAGTTTCAATCATGCCCGCAGGTGTCATTTGTTGTTGAGTCTGCACTGCTTGCATGATGTCTTGAGGACTAATACCCAATTCAGAAAGCTTATCTAATGAAGCTTCTATATATATTTTTTCAGGCTGTTCACCTACAAGTTCTACTTTGCTGACATTATCCACAGTCAATAAGATACGTCTTATTTTTTCTGCCTTTTCACGCATTTCTTCATAAGAATAACCATCACCTGTGATAGCATATATAGAACCATATACATCATCAAATCGGTCATTATAATATGGCCCATAAACGCCTTCTGGTAAATCCTTTTTTATGTCATCAACCATATTGCGAACTTCAAGCCATGTAGGTCGTATCTTATCATTATCTATATCATCACGTAAATTTACATAGATAACAGCTTCGCCTGAACGCGAAAAACTTTTTACATAATCAAGACCTGGTGTATCTTGCAATTTTTTCTCAATCTTATCTGTAACTTGTTCTTCCATCTGTGAAGCTGTCGCTCCTGGCCAAGCTACAGATACTACCATTTGCCTAATCGTAAATGAAGGGTCTTCCATTCGTCCCAATTTCGTATAGGAAAAAATTCCTGCAAAAAAAATCACAACAATAAAGTACCAGACTAGATTTTTATTTTTTAATGATACTTCTGTTAAATTTCTCATAAAGTATCACCATCCGCTAATTTTACTGATTGCCCTTCATAAAGTTTATGCACACCTGCTGTTACTACTACATCACCTTTATTTAATCCACTGACAATCACATCATTTTTTCCTAAAGATATTACATTTATATCTTTTAATTCCACACAAGAAGCATCATTGACGATCCAAACTTGAGTTTTATTTTCCACTTGATACAATGCACTCAATGGCAAACTAATATTTGTATCACCATTATTTACTCCTGTAAATATAACATTTGCAGTCATACCTAATTGAATATCAGACGGAGGATTTACAAGGCTAATTCTAACTTTATAAGTCTTTGCTACGGCATCAGCTATCGGTGATATTTCTCTGACTACACCTTGAACAGTAGTGCCTTTTAAAGCCCAAAAATCAACTGTCGCATTTTGACCTATGCTTATATCTTGAATTTTATTTTCAGGAATGGATATTTCAATCTCTCTTTCTCCATCTTGAATAAGCACAGCTACAGTCTGACCTGCACTTACGACTTGACCAGTTTCACCACTTACACTAGAAATAACACCATTTGCATTTGCGACTAATTGTGTATAACCCAAAGAATTATATCCTTGTGTCGCTTGAGCTACAGCTTGATTATATGCTGATAAAGCACTATCATAAGCATTTTGATATTGATCTAAAGATTGGGCACTAACTGCATTAGCTGCATATAATTGTTCATATCTAGCAAGATTAGATTGTGCTAAATTCAATTGCGATTTAGCAGCTTCTACTTGAGCATCATAAGCATTTACACTCTGTCTAATATCTTTGTCATCAATGACCATCAAGACATCTCCTGCTGATACTCTATCTCCTAAATTTATATTTCTAGATAATATTTTTCCACTAACTTGAAAAGCTAAATTAGTTTCATAACGACCTTTAACTACACCTGCATAATTATCTTCATTACTACTTGCACCATAATCAATTGTCTGTGTTTTTACATAAACAGTGTTATCCACAACTTGTTCATTTTTTCCACAACCTGTGCATAAATATAAAGATAATAACAAACATAGCACAAAAAATATTTTCTTCATCATAAATCCCTCCTTCTATATTCATTTCTATTTTATTCATCACTTATATAATATCAGAAAAATCCTAATATAATAACAAATTTTATCATATCACCTCAAGAATGAATAAATTCATTCATTTAAATATTACTACAAATAAACTCTACCGTCAAATAAAAAAACTAAGTGTCGATATAATATAACACTTAGTTTTTTACATCTATATCTATAAAATATTTTCCCAACCTTCACCTAGTAATTCAGGCTCTTTTATATTTAAAATCAATACTAAATTTATCTTTAAATACTTTAAAAAAGACTTAATATAATTCTTTATATCTTGCTTAGGCATTTCTTCATGAAAAGTATGTACCAAACCAAAAATAAAAATCTTAGTCGTTTTTTCTATATCATGACAATTAAATATCTTTTCTTCATTACCTTGCTTAATTATCGGTATAATCACTTCTATAATCTGTCTGGAAATACTATCTAATCTATCCGCACGTAAGGCACTTACTTCACTATTAGCTTCAAATTCACCATGTTTGACAATATATTGAAAAAGTCTTTTTATCGTAATATTAAATTTATCAATTGCTTTCATATTTTCAGGAAAAGGTTGTCTTATTTGAATTAAAATCTGCTGTGCATAAAATTCAGCAGTTGCTGTGAATATCTCCGCTTTAGATTTAAAATAACGATAACATAATCCTTGAGATATATTTAAATATTTAGCAATATCTTGTATAGTTGTATGCTCATATCCCTTTTGGGAAAATAAATGTAAGGCTGCTTCTATGATTTCTTGTTTTCTCTCTTCTGGGTCTTTAATAATTCTTACACGAGAATTACTCATTATCTCCACCTTTACCTTTCCTAAATATAAATTGAATTAATTCATTATTTATCATTTTTATTTATTTTGTCAATAAAAAAACCCTGATAACAATTTATCTCTGTTATCAGGGCTAGGTATATTACTATATATTTTTATAAATTAAGCATAATACATACTTGCATTTATAGCATTAATAATTTCTTTTTCAGTTTTAGCTGTTTTAGAAGCTTTCAACTGTGCAGGTGTCATTGGTTGTACATATTTAGAGAAATGATTTCTAATAAATCTTGTATCAATATCACCTGTGCAGAAATATTCATTTTTCAAAATACGTTGATGAAGTGGTATTGTTGTTTTGATGCCACCAACTTTAAATTCATTTAAAGCACGACGCATAATTTTAATAGCATCACCACGAGTACGTCCGCGTACTACGATTTTTGCAATCAAAGAATCATAATATGGAGATATGGAAAGGCCTGCACAAACACCACTATCTACACGAACACGAGGTCCACCAGGTTCTAAGAAGAAATCAATTTTTCCTGGAGATGGCATGAAGTTATTATCTGGGTCTTCAGCATTGATACGACATTCAATAGCATGACCTGTGAATTTTACATCTTCTTGTTGTAAGTCTAAAGATTCACCAGCTGCTATGCGAATTTGTGTACGCACAAGGTCAATACCTGTAACAGCTTCTGTTACACCATGTTCTACTTGAATACGTGGATTGATTTCCATGAAATTAAACTGATTTGTTTTCAAATCAAGTAAAAATTCTACAGTACCAATATTATTGTAGTGAACACTTTTTGCTGCTTTAATAGCTAAAGCACCAACTTCGGCACGACGGTCTGGAGTTAAAGCAATAGAAGGAGATTCTTCTAATAATTTCTGATTACGACGTTGTAAAGAGCATTCACGTTCACCTAAGTGAATAACATGACCATAATTATCAGCTACAATCTGTACTTCAATATGACGAGAATGTTCAATATAATGTTCAAAATAATATTTTACTTTATTTATATCAATGATAGTTAAGATATTTCTTAAATCATCTTCGCTGTTAGCGATAAGCATACCCTTACCACCACCACCAGCTACTGGTTTTAAAATAATAGGATAGCCTACATCTTTTGCTTGTTCAACAGCATCTTCTACGCTAGTCAATGGAGTACTACCTTTTGACATTGGAATACCTGATGGTATCATTGCAGCTCTAGCTTCATCTTTATCGCCAACTTTACGGATAGTATCTGCCCATGGACCAATCCATGTCATTCCAGCTTTAGTTACCATTTCTGCAAAATCAGCATCTTCGGATAAAAATCCATATCCTGGATGAACGGCATCTGCTTCTGTTCTTTCAGCAGCTTCCATTAAAGCATCAATATTTAAATAACTTTCACTAGCATCAGCTGGACCAATATTATAACTATAATCTGCTAATCTTACATGCATTGCATCTGCATCTTCATCAGAATAAACAGCTACAGTTTCTATACCCATTTCTTGACAAGCACGTATGATACGTACTGCTATTTCACCACGATTAGCAATTAAGACTCTTTTAAACATTTATTATGACCTCCTATAAGCCAATCTTATCATTTCATTGGTTCTCTTTATACTAAATACTATTATAAAAGAGCCTTCTTAGTAAATTTAAATATAAATGTTATGGCAATCGGCTCATCTTTAATAAAATCTATAACTTTTTGTTATAGATTTTATACATATATTACATAACTAAAATTATTATATCATAATAAAACAAAATATCAATGAAAAAATATATGTATATATGTATACAATATTTTTAGTCAAAAGTACTTATTGACAGGCTTATAAAGATATTTCAAAATAAAACTATATTATAAGGAAAGAAGGACTTACAAATGATTGATATCTTAGATGTCCACACCCACACAATCGCTAGTGGTCATGCTTATAGCACACTTCAAGAAATGATTGATAGTGCAAAAACTAAAGGTCTAAAATTATTGGGAATTACAGAACATACAAATAAAATGCCTGGAACTTGTTCTGAAATATATTTTTACAATTTTAAAGTTATCCCTAGAAAACAAGATGACCTACTAATTCGCATGGGTGCTGAAATCAATATTATAGATTATGATGGAACTATGGATTTATCCACAAAAGCATTCAGTAAAATAGACTATGGTATTGCTAGTCTTCATGATATATGTATAAAACCTGGTAGCCAAGAAGAAAATACATCTGCCATAATCAATGCTATGAAACATGATAAAATAAAAATTATAGGTCATCCTGATAATGGTTATTATCCTGTTGATTATGAAAAACTCGCTCTTGCTGCTAAAGAATATAATGTTCTTTTAGAACTCAACAATAGCTCTGTACGACCTGATGGTGAACGATTAAATTCTCGTGAAAATATGAAAATCTTACTAAAATATTGTGCACAACATCAAACTAATTTAATTATCAACAGTGATGCTCATATCGCAAATGATGTCGGAAATCATAAATATGTACATCAAATTTTAACTGAAGTGAATTTTCCATCCACATTAATTGTGAATACATCTGTGGATAAATTTAAAAAATTTATTGATTAATCACAAAAAATAGATAAAAAACATCTGTTTATCCACAAAAATATATATCATTTTGTGGATAAGTGGATAAATAGAAAAAGATGTGTATATCTCTATAAAGATATACACATCTTTTTCTATTTTCTCTTCGCTTTTATTTTATTATTATCCCAAAAAGCCATATCAAAACGTAATTTATTTAATGTATCTTTTATTATATATTCATTTAATTTTTCTGGAGAAATAGCTTTATATAGCATAACTAATTTTATAGCTTCCACACTAGTATAATCATCGGGAGATAATTTACTTGCTATCATTTGAATTAATTTATCACGCATTTTTTTTACCATATCCATATTACAATCTACATATTGTGATATATCTTGATAATTAGCCCATGGCATTTCTTCAAATATTTCAATTATAGTAACTTCTTTTTCTTCTTTTATTTCTCGCAGACAATTAAAACAAATAGGTTTTTCTTTTGGCGTTAATCTGCCACATCGCTCACAGGCTATCCACCCGTAATCTTTTTTTAATCTTGTTAATTGTATACTTTTTAAATAAATCGTTTTTAATTTTTGCCTTAATTTTTCATCTTCTATTTGTTGAACTTTAGTATCTGCTAATATTAAATCCTCATCTGTTATTGGGACTCTTCGTACATACTTTCCTAAGTCAATTTTTCTTTCTAAAACAGATGAATAATTATCTATTTTTTTCTTTCTTAATCTAGTAAATTGTATATCTTTAACAAATTTATACCCTAAAAAATCATTTATTTTTTCAATGATTTCTATCTTTAAATATTGAAAATTATTTGCCCATACAGACGAATTTGCATATACATATAATACACCAAAATTTATTTCTTGAGGGGATATATGTTTTTCTATTTCCTTGCCTACTATATCCCCCCATTTGTAAAAAATTTGGTTTTTCTTATACTCTTTTAAAAGACCTAGATTTTTCATTGTTTTAGGAATTATTGTATTTCCAGTCTCAAATAAATTATTTGAATATGCTCTTTTCATATTATTAATTCATATAATAAATAATACTATATGCCTTTCTCATTTATTCACTGACAATTCCTTTTTCTACTTTGAAAAATTTATTTTTAGGGTGAGAATTAAATAAATTTATATCTGTTGCTGTAATTAATGTTTGTACATTATTATCTTGCAATAAAGATAATAAATTATCTCTTCTACGCGTATCTAATTCGCTCATTACATCATCTAATAATAATATAGGATATTCCCCTGTTTCAAGCTTTAAAAATTCTAATTCAGCTAATTTTAAAGATAAAACAGAACTACGCTGTTGTCCTTGAGAGCCAAAAGATTTTAATGAAATATCATTGATAAAAAAATCAATATCATCTCTATGTGGTCCAATACTTGTAGACCCCCTATAAATATCATTATCTCTATATTTACTTAATGCTTGTATATAAAAATTAAATAAATCATCGAAACTATTTAAAGCCTCATTTTTATAATTATGGATATTATATCTTATATTAAGTATTTCCATTTTTTGAGATATTTCATAATGTATTTTTTGAGCTAATTTTGATAATTTTTCTATACCCCTTAATCTTTTTTCCACAATAAATGCTGCTGTCTTTGCAATTTGTTCATCCCAAGTGTCTAGCATAGGTATAAGCTTTTTATTTTCACGGATTTTTTTTAATAAATTATTGCGTTGTAATAATAATCTATTATATTGCACTAATTCATTATAATAAATTCTACTAATTTGAGATAATTCTATATCAATAAACCTTCTTCTTAATAGGGGCGAACCCTTAATAAGCATTAAATCCTCTGGAGAAAATAATATCATTGTTAATAATCCTGGTAAATCTTTCTGTTTAATAATTTCTCCATTAAAATTTAATTCTTTTCGCTTATTCTTTTTTAAAATTATTTTTAATATAGAATTAATATCTCTTTTTGAAAATTTAACATTTATACTAGCTTCATCTTTCCCCCATAGTATTAAATCCCCCTCAGTGCGAGTTCGATGAGATATACCTAAAGAAGAAAAATATATAGCTTCAATTATATTTGTTTTTCCCTGTGCATTAAAACCAGTAAAAATATTTATATTTGAAGATAATTTTAAATTTAAATTATTATAATTACGATAATTATATAATGTTAATAAATCTATTTTCATAATTATTACATAGTCTTTGTGCGTACAGGAGTAACAACATAAACAAAGTTTTTATTATCTCTTTGCGTAATAGAAGCTGTTGTTAATGGTTGATTAAAGGAAAAAATAAAGTTTTCAGCATCAATAGCTTTTAATACATCTATAATATATTTAGCATTAAAAGAAATATTTATTCCAGGACCTTCAATATCCACATTTATTGTTTCTTCTGCTTTACCAATATTTGGATTATCTGAGGAAATTCTTACAATGTTATCCACAAATTCAAAATGAATAATATTATAATCACCAGAACGAGATATTAAAGATACACGGTCTAAAGCAGATTGGAATTCATTTTTATTAATATTTACATGTGTTTTAAATTCTTTAGGAATAACGCGGTTATAATCTGGGAATTGACCTTCAATTAAACGTGAAATTACATATATATTTTCATAAGAAAAGCTTATTTTATTATGTGTACAGGAAATTTGAATATCTGTTGGTATTTCAGAATTAAATATATGTGTAAATTCATTTAATATTTTTGCAGGAATAATTATTTTAATATTATTATCTGATATATAATTTATATTTTCTTTTATTAATGCTAATCTGTGCATATTTGTTGCCGCCATTACGATATTTTCATCAGTAATATCCATTAAACAGCCTGTAAATACTGGTCTTGATTCATCTGTTGCACAAGCAAAAGATGTTTTTTTGATAAAATTTAAGAATATATCATTTTTTAAATTAAAATTAATTTGACCTTTTAATGGTTCAATAATAGGGAATTCATTTTCTTGCATATTTAATAAATTAAATTGTGCAGAATTAGAGCGAATGTTTACAGAGTTATCACTGTCATTATTTTTTATTTCTACATATTCACCAGGTAAAGTACGAACAACTTCGTATAAATATTTTCCTGGTAATACGATAGTACCTTCTGTTTCAATTATTGCTTTTATTTTACAGATAATGCTGATTTCATAATCTGTTCCTTGTAATTCTATATAGTTTTGATGTGCTTTGATATATATGCCAGATAATATAGGCATTTGTGGTCTACTTGGTACAGCTTTTAAAACTGTTTGTATTGCTTGTACAAGTTCTTTCTTTTCACAGGTGATTTTCATGAGTTATCCACTCCTATGTTATTATTCTATTATTATTATATATATATTATATTTTAGTAGTATTAGTAGTAGGTATCTGTGGATATGTTGATAAGTGGCTTAAAACCTTATGGTATATGGCTTTATGCCTGTTGATATCTTGTGGATATTTTGTGACTAATTATCCACATATCCACATCGTTGTGTATATTATAAAGTTATACACAAGTTATGCACAGCTTATCAACAAGCTTATCCACAACCCTTGTTAATAAGTTTTAACTTGTGATTAATTTACGTATTTCATCAATAACGCTAGCTGTTTTTGGATTATCTTGATACTGTTTTTTGATTTTATCATGGGCATGCATGACAGTTGTGTGGTCTCTACCACCAAAGTTGCCACCTATTCTCGGTAAAGAAGCATCAGTCATTTCTCTAGCTAAAAACATCGCTATTTGGCGAGGAAAAGCAATATTGCGATTGCGTTTTTTTCCATTTAAATCTGCTAATGTTAATTTGAAATATTTAGCAACAGTTTCTTGAATTAATGCTATGTTGATAATTTTATCTGCTTGTTTAACTGTCGGTTCTTGTTTAGTAATGGTATTTTTTAAAACATCAACAGCTAATTCATTAGTCACAGGATAATGTTTAAATGATGCATAAGCTACGACTCTAGTCAATGCTCCTTCTAATTCACGAACGTTATTATCAATATGACTAGCGATATATGTCATAACATCAAGAGGTACATCTAAATTATCCATTAAAGTTTTTTTCTTTAAAATAGCAATTCTTGTTTCTAAATCTGGTGCTTGAACATCTGCAAGTAATCCACCTTCAAATCTAGAACAAAGACGGTCTTCTAAAGGTTTTATTTCTTTAGGGGGTCTATCGCTAGATAATATAATTTGTTTATTAGCATCTTTTAGAGCATTAAAGGTGTGGAAAAATTCTTCTTGAATTCGTTCTTTATTTGCCAAAAATTGAACATCATCAACAAGTAATACATCAATGTTGCGATATTTTTGACGGAAAGCAGCAGATGTGCCATCTTTAATAGAATTGATTAATTCATTTGTGAATTTTTCGCTAGTTGTGTATAACACTCTTTTTTGTGGATGTTTTTGCAAAATTTTATGACCTATTGCATGCATTAAATGCGTTTTTCCTAATCCTACACCACCATACATAAAAAATGGATTGTAATCTTTTGCAGGATTTTCAGCAATAGCCAGTGCTGCAGCATGAGCAAAACTATTAGAATTACCAATTACAAAACTTTCAAAAGTATATTTAGGATTAAGTGAAGATTTATCTCCAGGATTGATAGGAAGAGGTGTCTCTGTCATTTCACTAGGTGGTTGCATCGCTTCTGTTAGTGTTGGCTGAAATAAATCATTTGATTGTGCCAAACTTGTAGCTTTTTTCTTCGTTCTAACTCTAGTATTGCGTTTTTTTAATTGTTGTTGTTTTAATTCATCTGGATAAATAGTTTCTGCGTTTTTTGTACTTTCAAGATTAGTGATGGAAATTTCTAAATGTGCTTTAGTGATTTCATAGCAAGAATCTGTTAAAAATGGTAAATAATATTTTTCTACCCAATTTTTGGTAAAAACATTAGGTGCACCTAGTTCCAACATTTCTGTAGTGAGTTTTATCGGTTTTAATGGCTTTAACCAATTATTACAAACTCGTGTGGATAGTGAATTTTCAAGATTTTTTAATATTTCTTCCCAAGTTGCCTGTAATTGAATATCCGTCATGGAGATAATCCTTTCTTAAAATTTTTTATAAAATTTATCCACAGAATTTGTCAAAACCTGTGGATAAGTGCATAAATATATTATCAAAATGAGTATGATATATCAACAAGTATTTTGAAATCTGTTGACACAAAAACAGCAGTAGTCTATAATTCTAATAGCTATAATTTGAACTATTATGGTGTTTTTTAAGGAGGTGTGAAAATTGAAACAGACATTTCAGCCAAATACTCATTGGAAAAAGAAAACTCATGGTTTCCGTCAACGTATGAAAACTAAAGGTGGTCGCCTTGTTTTAAAAAGAAGACGTACTAGAGGAAGACATAAGTTATCCGCATAATAATAGGTCACTACGGTGGCCTCTTTTTCCTTTTGTCATAAGTAGAGATAGTGCTCTGCACTATCTCTACAACTGGGAATGATTTAGTTTTTTGTATTTTGCTTAATATATATGAGCATAAACGCCAGATTAACATCCCAAGTGAGGGTAACATGAAATATAGTTTGCAAAAGAAACTCATTGTTAAAGAAAATAGTGATTTTCAAAAAATTTATCGTTGTGGCCGTTCTTTAGCAAATAAGAACATGGTTATGTATTATTGCAAAGCATTTCACCCTTCTCACAAAGTGGCTTTTGCTGCTGGTAAGAAACTTGGAAATGCTGTTACTAGAAATCGCGTAAAGCGATTGCTTCGAGAAGTATATAGACTACATCGTCATGAAATAAAAGATGATTATTGTCTTTTACTTGTAGGCAGAGCGGCAGCTGTAGATTTAAAGTCTACAGCTTTAGAGAAATCATTTTATTCACTATGTAAGCGTGCTAACATTTTGAAAAAAGAGGTTGAAAAAAAGTGAAGCGGATTTTCATTGGTTTGATTTTATTTTATCGAAATTTTATATCTCCATTGAAACCGCCTTGCTGTCGCTATATTCCGACTTGTTCAGAATATGCCTTAATTGCGGTAGAAAAATATGGTGTCGTTCACGGTGGCTGGATGGCAATAAAACGTATATTGCGTTGTCATCCTTTTCATAAAGGTGGATACGACCCTGTAAAATAGATGTTTATTTATGGTTATTCGTTGGTAATTTGAAATTTACTTATAGGATGTGATGATTTGGATTTTATTTCTTCTATTTTTAATCCAATTGTGCAGTTATTAGAATTTATCTTGGGTATTTTCCATGATTTTCTAAGCACAGTAGGTTTGGAATCTTATGGTGTGGCAATTATAGTATTGACTATTATTATAAAAATGGCATTTTATCCGTTGACTGTAAAACAGGTAAAATCTATGAAGGCAATGCAAGAATTGCAACCAAAAATGAAAAAACTTCAAGATAAGTTTAAAAATGACCCAAAACGATTACAACAGGAAATGGGTATGCTTTATAAAAATGCTGGGGTAAATCCTTTAGCTGGTTGCTTGCCACTTTTAGCTCAGATGCCTATTTTGATGGCAATGTTTTATGCTCTTCAAAGCATTGATTATGGTGGAGATCCAACATTTTTATGGATTATGAATTTATCTAATCCAGACCCATACTACATTTTGCCTGTTTTATCAGCAATAAGTACTTATGTAGTACAAAAACAAACATCTTCAGCTTCTAGTTCTCCACAGATGCAAATGCAGATGAAGATTATGTCTGTAGTAATGCCTTTATTTATTGGTTGGATTAGTTGTAATTTTGCAGCTGGTTTAGTTATTTATTGGATTGTCAATAATATTATGCAGATATTGCAGCAGTGGTGGATGTATAGACATGAAGATACTTCTGCAAAAAAGGGGTCATAATATATGGCAAGAGTTATCGAAGTAACTGGTAAAGACATTGAAGAAGCAAAAAAATTGGCTTTAAGTCAATTGGATTTGCCTCAAGAACGTGTTATTTTTGAAGTATTAGAAGAACCTTCAAAGGGCTTTTTCGGTTTAATTGGTGCTAGAGTTGCTAAAATAAGAGCAACTGAAAAGGAATTAACACCATTGGAAAAAGGTCAAGAATTTTTAAAGAAGATTTTCAAATCCATGCACAAAGATATACAGATTGAATGCATTGAAGAAGATATAAATTATAAATTCAATCTTATTGGCGATGATTTAGGTGTATTGATTGGTAAACATGGTCAGACACTTGATTCATTGCAGTATCTAACAAATATGGCTGCTAATAAAAATGTTACAGGTGCGAGAGTTCGCATTGTTTTAGATGTGGAAAACTATCGTAAACGCCGTGAAGAAACACTTTGTCAATTAGCAGAAAGATTAGCTAATAAAGCTAGAAAATATCGCACAAAAGTAGTTTTAGAGCCAATGAATCGCCATGAACGTAAAATTATTCATATGGCACTTCAGGATTATGTTGATATCATAACTTACAGTGATGGTGTTGAACCTCATCGTAAAATAGTTGTGGATATTAAACATAATAAAAACGAAGATTTAGTAATTTAATAGTGAAAATAAAGCTGTGAAAGGGCTGTTTCCAATTGTTTATATTATTTGGGGCAGTCCTTTTGTGTCTAATTGGAGGATTTTTGATGAAAAACTTTGGGGAAAATGATACTATTGTAGCAATTTCTACACCACCTGGAGAAGGTGGCATAGGTATTATTCGCATCAGTGGTGAAAATTCTGGAATTGTTGCTAGTAAGTTATTTAAATGTGCTAAAAAGGATTTGACTGTAGAAAATTTTGAAAGTCATAAAGTTGTATATGGTAAGATTGTAGATGAAAAAGGCAATGTCATTGACGAAGCTTTATGTATAGCAATGTGGGCACCTAATTCTTATACAAAAGAAAATGTGGTGGAAATTCAAAGTCATGGTGGTGCATTAGTTGTTCGCCGTATTTTAGAATTGGCATTGCAAAATGGCGCTAGAATGGCAGAGCCAGGTGAATTTACAAAACGTGCTTTTTTAAATGGTAGATTAGATTTATCACAAGCTCAATCTGTAATGGACATCATAAAAGCGAGAACAGATGCTTCACTTCGCATGGCAGCAGGTCATCTTCAAGGAAAATTTTCTGATGAAATCAAAGCTATGCGCCATGATATTTTAGAAGTCATAGCTCATTTAGAAGCTTCCATAGATTTTCCAGAAGATGATATCGAAGATGTGGCAAAAGATGAAGCTAGTGCAAAGGTTAGAAGTATAAAAAATCGCATAGAAGAAATGTTATCTACGTTTAATACTGGTAGAATTTTGCGTGATGGTTTAGTAACAGCTATCATTGGTAAGCCAAATGTAGGTAAATCTAGCCTTTTAAATACGCTTTTGCGTGAAGATAGAGCGATTGTAACAGATATTCCAGGGACTACAAGAGATAGTTTAGAAGAATATGCAAATATCGGTGGAGTTCCTTTAAAGATTATAGATACAGCTGGTATTCGTGAAACAGAAGATAAAGTAGAACAAATTGGTGTAGAAAAATCCATGTCTTATGTACAAAAGGCAGATTTGATTTTAGCTTTATTTGACACATCTTCTGATTTAACAAAAGAAGATGAGGAAATCATTAATTTATTACAAGGTAAAGAAGGCATAGTTTTACTTACTAAAAATGATTTATCTTGTGTTTTAGATATAGATGATTTACAAAAGCGTTTGCAGGGTAATTTTAAATATATGCAGATATCTACATTCAACAATGATGGTATAAAAGAATTAGAGCAAGAGATTGTAAATCGCGTGTATAGTGGTACAGTAAAACAAGCTGAAGGCGTTTTTGTAAATAATGTGCGTCAGGCTAATGCGTTAAAAGAAGCACAAAAATATTTAGAGGATTGTTTAAATACTATTGAAATGGATATGGCAGAAGATTTTATTGTCATAGATATTCGCTCTGCTTGGGAAAAATTGGGGGAAATAACAGGCGACACAGTAGATGAAGATATTATTGACCAGATATTTAGTCAATTTTGTATAGGTAAATAAAACGATATAGTTTGAAATAGGAGGAATTTTTTTGTTTATTGCAGGCAATTATGATGTAATTATTATTGGTGCAGGTCATGCTGGCGTAGAAGCAGCTCTTGCTAGTGCTCGTATGGGTTGTAATACTTTACTTACAACTTTGAATATGGATAATATAGCAATGATGCCATGTAATCCATCTGTAGGTGGCCCAGCTAAGGGTCATTTAGTCCGTGAAATTGATGCTTTAGGCGGAGAAATGGGCGTAAATGCTGATAAAACTTGTATTCAGTACCGTATGCTTAATACTGGTAAAGGCCCTGCTGTACAGGCTTTGAGAGCACAAGCTGATAAAAAACTATATCAAAATACAATGAAGCATACTTGTGAATTGCAAGAAAATCTCGATGTAAAACAATTATTGATAGATGAAATCTTGTTTGAAGATAATAAAGTAACAGGCGTAGTAGTAGAAACTGGTGAAGTTTATACTTGTAAGGCTGTAGTACTTGCTTCTGGAACATATTTAAAAGGACGCATTATCATTGGTGAAAATACATATGATGGCGGTCCTAATGGTCAAAGAGCAGCTATAAAATTATCGTCATGTTTATTAAAAGCTGGTGTTGAACTCATGCGTTTTAAAACAGGTACACCAGCTCGTGTAGACCGTCGTTCTTTAGATTTTTCTAAAATGATAATTCAACCTGGTGATGATGAAGTTCATAATTTTTCATTTATGAGCGATGTAAAAACTCGTGAACAAGTTCCTTGTTGGCTCACTTATACAAATGAACAGACTCATAAAATCATCAGAGATAATATCGAACGTGCACCGATGGCAAATGGTATTATCACTGGTGTAGGCCCTAGATATTGCCCATCTATTGAAACAAAAATTGTGCGTTTCCCAGATAAAGAACGTCATCAATTATTTATTGAACCAGAAGGTTTAGATACTGAAGAAATGTATGTACAAGGTATGTCTACAAGTATGCCTATTGATGTACAAATGGAATTTTTACGCACTATTCCAGGCTTAGAAAATGTGAGAATTATGCGTCCTGGTTATGCTATCGAATATGATTGCATTAATCCATTACAATTAAAACCTTCTTTGGAATTTAAGAAAATAAGCGGTTTCTTCTCAGCTGGGCAGACAAATGGTACATCTGGATATGAAGAAGCAGCTTCACAAGGTCTTATTGCTGGTATCAATGCCGCATTGAAAATTCAAGGGAAAGAACCTTTGATTTTAAAACGTTCTGATGGATATATTGGCGTTTTAATTGATGATTTAGTAACTAAAGGTACTAATGAACCGTATCGTGTAATGACTTCTCGTGCAGAATATCGTTTGCTTTTACGTCAAGACAATGCTGATTTACGTTTAACAGAAAAAGGTCGTCAAGTTGGCTTAGTATCTGATGAACGTTATGCTCGCTTTGTAAAACGTCGCGATAGCATTAAAAACACCATTGAATTATTGAGTGAAATTCGCATTCACCCAAATAAAGAAACTTTAGCAAAGATGCAGGAATTTGAATTAGGCTCTATTCACAATACTGTTACAGCAGCGGATTTATTGAAGCGCAAAGAAATCAGCTATGATGATTTAAAACATATCGTAGAGCTTCCTGAAATCAGTGAAGATGTAAAAAAACAAGTAGAAATTACTTTGGTATATGAAGGTTATATCAAAAAACAATTAGAACAAGTTGAACGCATGGAAAAACTTGAAGAAAAATTATTGCCAGAAGATATAAATTATGATGAAGTATCTAGCCTTCGCGATGAAGCTAGAGAAAAATTAAATGCGATAAGACCAATTTCCATAGGTCAAGCAAGTCGTATTTCTGGTGTATCTCCAGCAGATATTTCTGTATTACTTGTTTATCTAGAACAATATCGTCGACAGGAGGAAAATGCATGAGCTTTGTAAATGACTTAAGTGAAGTAGCTAAAGAATATGGTTTAGAGCTTACTAGCGACCAAATAAGCGCTTTTAATAAATATTATGAGTTACTTGTCGAATGGAATGAAAAAATCAATTTAACAGCGATTACAGAGCCTAGAGAAGTAGCTATAAAACATATCGTAGATTCACTTAGTTGCTATCAAAAAGAATTATTTACAGGACAGGTAAGTCTTATTGATGTGGGGACAGGAGCAGGCTTTCCAGGACTTCCATTAAAGATATTTTGTCCAGAATTAAAATTGACATTGCTTGATTCTTTAAATAAGCGTGTGAAATTTTTACAACTTGTAGTTGATGAATTAGGCTTAAAAGATGTAGAAGTAATCCATGCACGCAGTGAAGAAGCAGCAAGAAATAAAAAATATCGTGAAAAATTTGACTTAGCAACAGCAAGAGCAGTAGCTAGATTACCTATCATTTGTGAATATTGTTTGCCTTTTGTAAAACAAGGTGGTACTTTTATCGCTTTAAAAGGTCGTCAATATGAAGAAGAAATACAAGAAGCGCAAAAAGCATTTTCTGTATTAGGTGGGAAATTAGTTAAATCTATGCCTGTAAAACTCCCTGAATTGGAAGATAAAAGAGCTGTTGTCTATATCAAAAAAGAAAAAGCAACACCTAAAGTATATCCGCGTAAAGCAGGTACACCAGAGCGAAATCCAATTGTTTAAAATATAGATAAAGTAGAAAATAAAAAAAGATAGTACATTTGTACTATCTTTTTATTTTGCTAAATCAACTTTAAATTTTAAACAATAAGCGATGATGAAAGCAATAATGGCAGCAATTACATCACTTAAAATATACAATAGAAAGCCATCGCCATAAAATACAGGAAGAGAAGCTAGACTAGGAAAGGCAAAAGCGATAGCTTTAGCGCCTGAATAACCAGCGATAGCACCACCAATACCACCACCGATGCATACGGCTATCATAGGCTTTTTGCGAGGTAAATTTACACCAAACATAATTGGCTCAGTGATACCAAATAATGCTGATAAAATAGAAGATGCGCAAATGGATTTAAATTTCGTATCTTTACTTTTTAAGAATACAGCAAGTCCTGCACCAGCTTGAGCAAATACAGCAGGTCCCATTAAGGCTAAAACTGTATCCGAACCCAATACGGCAATATTATTCATACCGATTAAAATAAAACTCCAGTGGAAACCAAAGATTACCATTGGTTGAATGACTGTACCTAATAACGCTCCTGATATAATTGGGGAAAATTTATAGATATATTCATAGATATTAGCGAGAAAATCACCTATAACCATACCAATAGGGCCAAATAAGAATAATGTTACAAATCCTACAAGAATAATACACAAAAGAGGTGTCAAAAACCCTTTTACCATATCAGGGAAAATTTTATTTAAGAATTTTTCAACAAAAGTTAATAATGCTGAAGCTAAAATAATAGGGATAACACTAGAATGGTAGGTAACACCTTTTAAAGGAATATGGAAGAATTCTACAGTTTGACCAGATTCTAAGATATGATTTAGTGAAGGATAAAGGAAAATACCTGCAATAACGACAGCAGTAAAGGGATTAGCACCAAATTTTTTAGCTGATGTATAGGCTAATAACATGGGTAAAAAGTAAAATAAACTGTCAGTCATGGCATTTAAAACAAGGTAATTATCACTTTCTTTAATTAATACATCTGTGGCAATTAATACAGCAATAATACCTTTTAAGATACCAGCGGCACTTAGTAAACTGACAATGGGTAAAAATATACCAGCGATACCATCAATTATAGTATTAATCATTGATTTTTGGTGTTGAGAAGAAATGTTCATACAGATAAAAATAGTCCTTTCGATGAATTTATTATGTACATATATCTTATATAAATAAACACACAGCTAATAATTATACTTAGTGTTAACAATATTGTCAATTTGTGAGTTAAATTAAAGAAAATATGTGTATTTTTTAGATAATGAATTTATAGAGATTGAAGAAATTTTAAAATCAAAAAAACTGCACTTTAAGTGCAGTTTTTTTATTTAATATAGTTAAAAACTAATATTATCACTATCTTTATAAGAGCCACCACAAGTAGTTATATTATCAATAGCACACATATCTTCATTACTAATTTGACATACTCCCCATGCCTAAAGGCAGGGGATTCTTGGATACAAACGATACTTGCCTACTAAAATAGCAGGTCTTACTATATCTCTCCAAAGAAGGTTGATGCCCCAACCTTCCATATATTTATAGCAGCATTTCTATCTCTATCGTGGCTGGATTTGCATTTTGCGCAAATCCACTCACGAACTGCCAAATTTTTAGTTTCAGGATTTTTTGTACCACAAACATGGCAAATTTGCGAACTTGGATAGTATCTATCTATCTTTTGCACTATTGAGCCAATTTCTCTCGCTTTATATTCAAG